>DGWW01000005.1 GCA_002395385.1 Myxococcales bacterium UBA4248 | reverse complement strand
GTCTGTTAAATTGAGCTGGTCGCATTATTGCGAGCTTCTCGTCATTTCGGATGAGAAGCGTCGCGGGTTTTACGAGAAGGAATGTGAGCGTTCAAACTGCTCTGTTCGAGAGCTGAAAAACACTAACCATTAGCGGAGTCAAATTATGAAATATCAGCAGGGGCAAAGCTATGAATTTGAAGTCAAACGCATCGACCGCGATAGTTCAGGATATGAGTTTTTCCTTGTCACTGATGGAGAGAATGAATACCGAGTGTATGGCGTTTTGCCATGTCAGAGTGAAGACTGTCCTGACACAGTGATTGGGTATGTCAAATCAGTTGATATCAATGGACGAATCAAGCTATGGCAGGATTTGTACTCGTTTATTAAGTCACACTATCAAAGAGACGAGGTAAAGTCTTTCAGAGTGAGCTCAGTGGATTATGACAAGGTATATCGTTTTTACTGGATCGAAGACGAACTGATGCGTCACAGGTATTATTTCAATGGCGATCAAAAATTCCAGATCGGTGAAGATATACAGCTAAAAGTAGTTGATTTTGATTCTCGTGGATTTATAAAATTCAGTGAAATCAGTGATGCTACAGAGATACCATCAAATACTCGAAGCATTTATCTTCCGTCCAACACACAAACAATTGATTCTCAACAGTTCATTCTTGATATCGGTAATGAGTCCACGAATCTTGAACTCAAGTCATCTATCGCATTTCCACCAGGTTCAAATGGTATCCCCGATGTCGCCAAACAATGCCATACAATTATTAGAACTCTGGCTTCGTTTATGAACGCCGAAGGCGGCGATTTATATATTGGCGTACACGACAAAACGCATGCAGTCACCGGCATTGAAACAGATTATCCTCATTTGAACGAAGACCAGAGCGATGCCAGAGATTATTCTGCATCTCAGGATGGTTTCGAGCTTAAAATCAGAAACATCTTACAGGATAGGAGTCAAAGTGTCGCCAATGAGCTGATTGAGTTTGAGTTTTTCAATGGTGGTGGTCACGATTATTGCGTCATTCACGTCAAGCGTTCCAATCGTCCGATTTGGATCGATGGTAATCAACTCTATCAGCGCGTTGGCAACCGCATTCAAACGCTTCGCGGTGATGACATCAATCACTTCGTTACAGATCGCATGGCTCGCCCGATTATCGAATCCCAAACACAAAGCGCTCAACAACTGAATACAGAAACATTTACGCAGTTGATCCGAGATGTGCTGAATGAACAACGACCGCATGTCGTCGCTCAGACTGCATCCGTCACTCCTAATAATCCCAAGGCGTGGTATGTCTGGTTTAACGATGCCCATGTGCAGCGATTTACAAACCGGGAATATGATGAAGTCAGAGACTCGCTGCAGAATGTATATTGTACATTACCCATTGATGCATCCCAGAAGGATTATCTTTTAGTGCTTTGTTATGCCTCTGGATATATCAATATAGTAACGTTAAAAGATTTGAAGGGAGCAATATCGAAACGAACAAAACTTATCGATGAGGGTTATTACATTTCCGATGATATTAAACCCATGAACATATATCTTGCACATCCCAGCGATATGCTTGCCGGTTTTTCTGTGGATGAACATGGCTCGAAATACGTCAAAATCCATTTTTTGACAGATTTCAATCCCACAAAGCATCCAAAGAATAAGGGGGTTCGCTTTGTCCCGACAACGGGTATTATCACTCAGTATAAGCTGCTTCCAGCTTCAGAACGCGACAGTGTACTTCCTTTAATTGCAGCAAAATCCGAATCATCCCAATCATTTGGAACGCCGCTTGATTCTGCCGCATACCCAGAAAAAATTCGTTTTATTGCATCTTATACGTAGACTACGACAATAATTGGAGTAATTCCGCCCACGTATCGCGCAGCGATAGTGGGCGCAAGCGAGCCGTAGTGCCGTGTCGTGACACGGTGCAAGGCGAGCACGAAGGCCGTATGCCGAAGGCATAGGCCGCCCCCCCCCAAAAAAACTATTCAATAACTTTGAACCATTTTCCGCGAAAATAATATATTCATTAAACACAGGCTGCGCCTCATATCATATTATTCACCCATTATCACCGGCAAAACATGCTTCTCTATAAACTCGACGCGATCATAGATTCTAACTTTAAACGTGCCGGTCACGCCTACCGAAATATGATTATCAAGATTTGCATAGATGATATTTCCGCCGTCCCCGATGGCCGCCACGACCGGTTTGTCTTTGTAGGGTTTATACCACAAATAACCATATTCCATATTGCCGAAGCGTTCATCCAACTGCAGGCGCGGCGCGGTCATCTGCGCAATCCATTGTTCTGAGACGACTCTGTCCTGATGATATAAACCGCCGTTCAGAACCAGTGTTCCGAGTTTGGCGAGGTCACGGGCTGACAATGCCAGTCCCCATCCGGCGGTGACGCGTCCCTGCGGATCGGAGTACCATTCGTTTTTATGCGGCGCTTTGGTCATCAGGTAGTTCAACTGGTCTTCTTTGGAGCTGTCCCCGTGAGGGATATGCTCGGGAATATCAAGCGGTTTAAATAAATATTGGTTTGCAAAATCAATACAATTTAACCCCGAACTATTTTCGATAACGCCCGTCAGGATTTGTATGCCAAGCGTGGCATATTTGAACGCCCCCGTCAATCCCGAACGGCCGCCGAGCAAATCGAGCGCCGCCTTTGTCCAGTCATTGGATGTACAAACTTTTTTCCACGGTTCTGAACGATATTTATAAGGCGCGGTCATCGTCAGCAGATGTTTGAGCGTGACATTGTAAATCGTCTTTTCGCCGCGTTTGACCACGTAATCGGGGAAAAAATCCAATACTTTTTGATCGACATTTTGAATATATCCTTTATCGACGGCAATACCGATGAGCAAAGCCATCACCCCCTTGGTAACGGACATGACGTGGACTGCGTCGTCTGTTTTGTACCCGTGCCAGCAATCCTGATAAACCGGCTTTCCCGCTTTGATGGCAAATATCTGGCAAATATTGCTCTCATTGCCCGTGCTGTTTTCTATCCATTGATGCAAATCGGCTTTTGTCATTGTGTTCTTTTCTTTATATTATCGCCTCAATTCCGGCCATATAACCCCAAAAGATGGAGGCTGCTATCAGCCTTCGACTAAAAAAAGTGTACTTGAATATAAAATGCATCTCAAGATGATTTGACTTGTGTTTTTTTATTCATTATGCATGTGTTCTGCGCAAACGGGCTATATTCCCCGGCCTCTTTTCACAATGGGGCATGCTGAGCGGATTTACACAGATCCTCAGATTTTTCAAAATTTGTTTTTAAACGACTTCTATTGCTATGGAGATAGATAACAACACTACGCATTTTAACAGTGGGACATGTCCCACTGTCAAAATGAATTGCCATCGGCACGCTCCCCGTGCATCTGCGTGCAATCTGAGACTCTTTTTCCTTTCGACATTGCCTTTATACCGTGGTAGCCTTTTGTTCCGGCGCTCTGTCAGGAAATGGGCAGGAAAGCGTGAAAGCCGAGGAACGGTACCGTAAGAATTCGGCACAAATCTGAGCTGCCGACCCGATGATGGTCAATCCCGAATAACCTGTGAGGACGATATGAAATATGCCATTCCATTGTTTTTGACACTTTCAGTCTGTTTATATACCGGATGCGGAGACGGTGATTCGTCGAAAGACAATGATACGTGCACAGCAAACGTTTGTAAGGATTTGACGACGTTAAATGTCTGCGAGGGCGATCATTATCGCGAAGAATTATGCGGCAGCGGGAAAAAATGCAGCGTCGATCAATGTGTTCCCGATTCACCCCAGCCAGAGATGTGTACGGCGAACCAGTGCAAAGACGCAGAAACCCTCAAAATCTGCGAGGGCGGAACCTATCGGGAAGAGCCATGCGGCAGCGGGAAAAAATGCAGCGTCGATCAATGTGTTCTCGATTCACCTCAGCCAGAGATATGTACGGCAAATCAGTGCAAAGACGCAGAAACCCTTAAGATTTGCGAGGGCGGAACCTATCGGGAAGAGCCATGCGGCAACGGGAAAAAATGCGAGACTGACCAGTGTGTCGTCGACGAAATTCCACCCGAACCCGGTGAAACATGCGAAAAAAACGCCTGTAAAAATGATACCACTCAAAAGCTGTGTTCCGGCGGCACATACCTTGAGCGTGCCTGCGAAAGCGGCGAAAAATGCGTCGACGGCGAATGCGTTCCGGGGCCCGGCCAGTGCACCTTCCACGAGTGTACCGGTGAGCTTTCGCAAACCTATCATGCCTGTGTCAACGGCAGTATCAGCGCTGCAGAGAGCACCTGCGGGTCTGGCAAGCTCTGCGTGTACGGCAGCTGTGTGGATGCATTTGAGGAAAAGACCTTCTGCGACGGAGAAGAGGGCGCGGGCTACTGCACGGCAGACAAAGCCCATGCCGTGGTCTGTAATGCTAAACACCAACTGGCAATATGGACATGCGCTGACGAATGCATCGAAAACAACGGCATCGTAGACTGCCCCAAAAAACCGCGCCCCAAACCGCACGAGTGCGAAAAAGATTACAAAGCCGAATGCATTAGCAACAACAGCCAGGTCAAAGTGTGCGTCGATTACCAGATTGTGACCTGGGACTGTTACGAAGGAACCTGCTCGGTCGATGCGAACAATGCCATCACCTGCCCGAAAAATGCGGGCGTGGCCGGTCTTGGCGGACTCGAATCGGGCGGCACCTACGGCGACATGTGCAATGTCAAGAAGTATCAGGAAGCCTGCATCGACAAGTATTATGCCAGAATATGCGACAAAGACGGTTTTGTTCGCATCAAGCCTGCGGGCGACTGCAAGGTCTCCAAAGCCAATCCGCTCAAAGTGGAATATACGCATGCAGCCGCGTGTGACACGAGCAACTATATGCCATTTTGCATCAACGACGGCAAAGCCATTGGATTCTGCGCCTATGACGGCGATGATTTGAGCGTCGGCATCTACAAGGCCGCGCAGTGCCCGACGTGCCAGTCACAGGCCAATGCTGAGGCATGCATGTATTTGTAGCGCTCTGCTTGCCTGCCATACGGGCGAGGAGCTTTAGCGCATAGATTTTTTGCCAACGCGGATGGTGAGGTATCCCCACTCTAATAGACTTTTGAGTGGCCAATCCATTCTCTAAACTCCAAGTTCTAAGCTCTAAGCCAGGATGATAGTTTGATCATTAAGGGTGCAATCGTGCCCTGTAAGGGCACCATGTCACAGCCCGGGGTGGAGCGCGCAGCGCGTAACCCCGGGTAACAGGATTTAATAAATCAGCACCCTGAGGTATCCCTATTTTAGTAG
>DGWW01000305.1 GCA_002395385.1 Myxococcales bacterium UBA4248 | reverse complement strand
CCTGTGACTGCGCAAAAGACGGCAAAGCCTGTAATTGCGCAAAAGACGGCAAAGCCTGCAATTGTGGTAAATAGTCCGTAGCTTGGTGTCGGATTGGGTTGGATATCCACCCCTAGTGGATATCGCCTACCGGATGCACCGGTTGGAATATGAAAATTATCTCTCTGGCTTGACATGGGCTTAGCTTGGAACTAAATCTCATAAGCTTACGCAACAAGTTGTAAAAAAGCGTTAGCATGGTCTTATGCAGGAGAGATAAAATGTCGCATTCACACAAGATTGCATGTTTATGTGCAGGGTTCGTTTCATTTCTTGGCTTCACAGGTTGCAATGAATCAGTCGATAATTCGGGGGATAGCTGCGATGCATCGACTTTTGTTGCACAATGTACGAATGGCATGTTGATGGGGTGTGTCGAGGGTGAGGTCGATGTAGTGCGCTTTTGTAAATGCAATGCTTTGGGAACAGATTGCGCAGTGGAGCAGGAACTTCCGCCCACTCAGGTTTGTGTCGAAGGCACTGCTCTGTGTGAAGGGTATTTCATTAAGACGTGCATCAACAATGCATGGCAGTATGCAACAACATCCTGTGAATATGGCTGCGAAAATGGCGCATGTCTCGAGGCTCCGCCGCAACCATCGTGCAATAACGGCGATAAGAGATGTGATGGGGATATCGTGCAGACATGTTCGGGTGGTGAATGGACGAATGCCAAAGAAGCCTGTGCCAACGGTTGTAATGAGGGTGCCTGCATTGATGAAGGGCCTGTGGCGACCTGCACCGAAAATGACACGAAATGCGATGGGGATTTCGTTCAGACTTGTACCGGTGGAATCTGGACGAATGCCAAAGAAGCTTGTACCAATGGGTGCGCAGATGGTGCATGCAAAAACAGTGAGCCGGCAGTGACATGTACCGATGGTAAAACGCAATGCAATGGGAAGTTCGTTCAGACTTGCAAGAGCGGTACCTGGGAGACAGCAGCCTCTGAATGTGAATTTGGCTGCAGTGGCGGTAAATGCCGCACAGAACCTGTCGAAGATACTTCTGCTCCCGAAGTGGTCGAATGCCCGGCACTCACCATTTCTGGCTCCAATACTTGCGAAAAAACGGGAACCAGTACGAGTAAATACGTCCTTCGCGGCGATGTTTTGGGGCTCGATAAAACCTATAAAGGCGGCAGTGTCGTTATCGAGGGGTACAAAATTACCTATGTGGGATGTGAGCCTGATACATCGAATGCGACGGTAATTACCTGCCCCGAATCGGTCATTTCTCCGGGGTTGATCAATGGTCATGATCATATTGGCTACTCGAATGGCACCCCCGACAGCTGGGGAGATGAGCGCTTTGATCATCGCCATGACTGGCGTAAAAATCAAAACGGGCATACCAATCATAATGGTAAGCAGACGAGCAATAACGAAGTCGGTGAACTTCGTCAGCTCATGGGCGGTACCACATCCGTGTTCGGTTCCGGTGACATCAAGGGGCTCATTCGCAATGTGGATAAGGATAAAATACATGACAATCCGTTCCCGACCTATCAGACGTTCCCACTGGGAGATGGCGGCGGTACAACTGCAGAAAGCGGATGTGGTAAATATAAATATAATACCGGCAACAGCAATTATTATTTTGGTCCGCATATCGGCGAAGGCATCAATCAGGCCGCTCTCAATGAGCTTCGCTGCCTGAGCGGTGAAGGTTCTGGTTCGAAGAATATCTTTAACAGCAAACTCGGTATCATTCATGGTGTTGCTGCAACCCCAGCGATTATTAAGAAAATGGCAGATGCTGGTTCCAAGCTGATTTGGTCGCCGCGTACCAATATCTCGCTCTATGGCGATACGGCTCAGGTTGTGGCTTTTGACAATATGGGCGTGACGATTGCTTTGGGGACAGACTGGCTTTATTCCGGGTCTGCCAATATGCTCCGTGAATTTGCTTGCGTCGATTTCCTCAATACAACCTATTATGGCGGCCATTTCTCCGATTTCCAGATTTGGAAAATGGGTACCTATAACACGGCTCTTGCCCTTGGGTTGCAGGGCGTCGTCGGCAGCCTGGCCAATGGCAAGGTCGCGGATATCGCCATGTTTAAAAAATCGGACAACCGCGAAGCCCATAGAGCAGTCATTGGTGCAGAAAACAAAGACGTTCTTCTCGTTATGATCGACGGTAAAATTCTCTATGGCGATGAAAATATCGTTTCCGGTTCGAATTGCACCAAAGTCGACGTCTGCGGCGTTTCCAAGAACGTCTGCCCCGATAATTCCAATTACAATACGATTAAAGGTAAAGCCAAGTACGATCTGTTCTTCTGTGGTACACCTAATAAGGAACCTACCTGCGTGCCTCAGAGAATGCGCGATCAGGATACGGTTGCACAGAGTACAACCAAGTACGATGGCAATCTTTCGGATGAATTCTCCAATCCGAATGATATCGATGGTGACGGCATTCCCAATGATAAAGACAACTGTCCGGGCGTCTTCAATCCGATTCGTCCGCAGGATGGCACAAAATCCAGCCGTGCACAGGGCGATGCCGATGGCGATGGTGTCGGGGATGCCTGCGACACAGATCCGCTCAATAAGGATGTTCAATAGTGTTTTATTCAAAAGAGATTCGAAGAAATACTTTCGAATGACCACGAGGGGGTAGCGGCGTATTTGCACAGCAAATAGCCGCGAAGGGGGACACTTCCCCCTCACAAAGAATCATTCCATCAGAAAGGGAACGATAATGAAAAAAACATTTATCATGAGTATTCTGGCCGGTTTCTTGATGCTTGCATGCTCCGATGGCGGTACTATTTCTAATGAGAATCCGACGCCCGAAACGCCAGACACGGGTGATAAACCGGGGACAAATCCCGATAAGCCGGGTACCAATCCCGATAAGCCGGGGACAAATCCCGATAACCCAACAAAACCGCCTAAATCGGATGTTCCCGATGAAGATGGCGACACCATCAGCGATGCGGATGAGGGACGCGATGAGAACGTCGATACCGATGGTGATGGAACCCCTGATTATCTCGACGAAGACAGCGACAATGATACGATTCCCGATTCGGTCGAGGCCATCAATGGCGGCGATCCCGGCAATTTGCCTTATACCGCCCTTGGATGCGAAGTTCCGGCATTTCGCACTTTGGATGCGGATTGCAATGGAATACCCGATAAGGATGAGGTGAAGTTCGATTCGAACGGTGTACCCAGCGATATCGATAACGATACCATTCCCGATTTTGCCGATGAGGATAATGACGGGGATAACATTGGGGATGCCGAAGAAATCAAGGGATCTGCGAGCGAACATGACCAGGATGTTTCGGGAATGGACTGCGATAATGATAAAACTCCCGATCCCTTTGGGACGCCGGAGAATCCCATCGACTGCGATCAGGATGGCATTCCCGATTACAATTCGCCCGATTCGGACGGCGATACCGTTGGGGATTTTTTTGAAGGTACGGCTGACTCCAATAAGGATGGGTTTTATGATCGCTATTCGCAGGATAGCGACGGCGATACGATTCCCGATAAGGATGAGCGCGGGAAAGGCGAAAATCCTGCCGATACCGACGACGACGGGCTTTATGATTTTCAGGATTTGGACAGCGATAATGACGGGTTGCTCGACCAGCACGAGGTCTATTGCGACAGTTTGCAGCTGCATTCCAGTGTTGTGGCGGATGCCGATGGGGACACCTATTCCGATTTGGCCGAATATGCGACGGCCGCGAGTAATGGCAAGTCGCCGAAAGACTACATCTGCTCAGCAGATAAAAATGTTAAGGAATTTGTGACCTTCTATTTTGAACTGCCACGGGGCGGAAATTCCAGTGATCAAAAACTCTTGTTTGAACCGAGTATTACACAGGCTGATATTGTCCTGAATATCGACACGACCGGAACGATGCAGACGGCGATCGAGAATTTACAGCAATTTTTCTCAAAGATCGTCGTCTCAGAAACCAGAAAGCGCGTGCCTGAATCCCAGTTCGGTCTGTCCATCTTCAGGGATTTGGATGCCGAACCCGCATGGCAGCTGTGGAAGGCGATTTCACCCGATGATGATGCCTTTAATTCGAAGCTGGGGGAAGTCAAATCGAAGAATGATAGCACCGATGTTCCCGAGGCGGGCTATGAAGCGCTTTATGAAATTGCGACCGGCGATGTTTCGAAGAATTCAAAGGCATACAATGTGGTTGCCAAACCTGAAGGCATTGGTGGCGTCGGATTTAGAACGGGATCTTTGCCGATCATTTTGCATGTGACGGATGCCAATTCCAATGAAAAAGGCCACTCTGCCGCCCAGGCTTTCGAAGCGCTCAATAAGATTGGTGCGCGAGTGATTCAGCTGGGAACGCCCATCACCCCAAGTGCCGCGGATGCGCTCAAGGCTGAGGGCATTAAAATGGCTAAGAATACAAACGCGGTTGTGCCTGTCTGCGCCTATCAGTACGACAACGGCAAGTGGGCTTGCGGCGAAAACAAATGCTGCACCAATGAGGCCTATAAGGCAAGCCCTGTTGGTGAAGATCCCGATTCTGACGGCAATTGCGTTTTGTCCATTCAGCCGCATTTCGATCTTTCACGCGAATTTGAGGATGCCTCCGGCAATTATGTCAATAACCTTGCCTATAAAACCGTACTCGCTATCGAAGCACTCGTAAAATACGGTACTTACAACGTTTCGACGCGCGTGATCGGGGTGCCTTTCACGGATGAGGAGCGTTTCAGTGATGACAAGCCCGATACCAGCTGCTTTATCGATAAGATCGAGGCGCTCAGCTACACCCCGCCTGACAACGAGATCGTGCGCAACTGCCTGAAAAATATCCCAACTCAGCCGACAAAGTTCAATGACAGTGCTTATGATAACGGCTTCTCGCATTTTGCTGTCGGTACCGCACTTGCTTCGGGGGCACGTTCTCAGCTCCAGTTCAATGTCGTTGCTAAAAATGATAATTGCGTCAAACCGAGTGTCGAAGCGAGGAGCTACAAGGCTACCATCCAGGTCTACGATCCGGTGACAGAACTCGTCTTCGCACAGCATGAAGTCGCCATCATCGTACCTGGTGAGGCGCTCGAACAGATTAATTAGTTTTAGGGTTGCTTCAGCTATTGGCCTGAACGGCCAATACGCTTTCGCGCGTGGCTATTTCGGCTTGTCGCCTCAATACGCCACGCTATTTTATTTGGCTATGCTTACACAGCGTGGATATGCTTTGTTCCAAATTGAATGCTTACTGTTGTCTACTGCCTGCCGCCTGATGCTTGGGTTGAGTCAGCTTCGGTTCTTTACATAAATCAAAGGGGCTGAATCGTTGCGAAAGAACGAAGAACAATATGTCCACACTCGTTAAACAAAGCCTAAAAGAATTAGCACGCCTTGAAGACTTTCAGAATGCGATTGGGCTTTATGCGCACCAAATGGGGTATTCGGCCCAGGTCATTCAGACTGGCTTCAGGATGATGTTTTCTCATTGGAATGACGCTGAATTTCACGGCTTTATTCAAAATGAGATACCAGAGCTCGATGCGCGGTATTATCAGTCTTTCTTTGATATCGACTTGAGTTTTGAAAAGCGGCGTTCCATCCTGCCTTGCGCATGTTCTGAGCGAATATTTCTCGTTTCGGCATCGACCGTTCCAAGTGCGGCATTTCAGGATGTTTTGCTGACATTGCTGTTGCCGGTTCATCTCATTCACAGACCCTCTCATTCACAGTCTGGGTTCTTTCAATCCGTTCATACATGGCTTAGTTTAAAGGCACCACGGTTGGCCGAACGCTGGGAACTGATCGAGCCTACCTACGAGGATCTGTATCTGTCCAAAATCATATCATCCTGCGATGCTTTGAATATCAGTGCATCACAAAAAACGATAGAGCACTTCAGGACGCTGCGGGACGGCTTGCCCATTGAAAAACGTCCAAAAAAATGGATAGAGCACGGTCATAAAGTCTCTGCCATTATCCTCTTTAAAGAGGATTTCGATGCTTTGACCGATGCAGATTTCGATGCGATCGCCTGGGACGCTTCCATTTGGGATCAGACGGGATGTCTGTCGCCTAAGAGCATTTACATGGAATGCTCCCAGCAGGAAGCCGAACAATTTGCACATCAACTCATTGCCGCATTCGATCGGGTGGCAGAACAACTCCCCGAAATCATGCCGGACACGGCATCATTGGCAAAGCGCAACAGCGCCTTAATTATGGCCGAAATCGAGGGCTGCCGAATGATGCATGCAAACAGGAATCACGATTGCATTATCATCCATCCCGAAGGCGGATTTCCCATCCTTTTGCCGAGAATACTCAATTTGTTTCCTGTAAGGGATGCCACGCATGAACTGGTGACTCTGACTGCTCACGGTCAGGCTTTGGGAACAAAAAAACTACTGTCCGAAAGCGAAAAAAATCTATTTTCACAGGCTGGCTATCATGTATTTTGTGGTCTGGGGCAAATGCAAAATCCCCCACTCACTTGGTTTCATGATAATATCGGTACGCTAAGGCCCTATTTGATGCGCAATGCTTAACGCATAAGCGCATTTCTCGTTACTACTCAGCCGGGGCTCT
>DGWW01000161.1 GCA_002395385.1 Myxococcales bacterium UBA4248 | reverse complement strand
GTATGCAATAGCCGCGCGCGCAGTGCGTATCGGCCACAGGCCGATAGCACGCGCCACCTTAAACACAGGATGATTTTACCTTGATAAAACGTTCTATAAACGAGGTGTGCTTTTGGCGCACATTCCATTTATTTTATGGTGACAATGTGGCATAAAGGCTCATGGGGCATGTGCCGACATAGATTCAACATCCGATGGTATTGAAATGAAATCAAGTAATTGCCAAAAATTTTGGATTTGTAGTGTTGCTGCGGCTATTTTGTGTTTTTCGGGCTGCATGAGCAAAACCAGTGAAAACAATGTTCAGGGACTCGTGGAACAGCAGCCTGCAGCCCAGGTCGAGGAGAATACCATGCTTGCCGATAACGGCAATGCCGGAATCCAGACCAATGCCCCCTTTAGACAATTGAGGCTGCTACAATTTTCGCTCATTTTCCTGAATGCGCGCTATGTCGAGCCGGAGCGCATCAACTGGCGCAAGATGACGGTTCATGGGATCGACGCACTTCAAAACATGGTCCCGGAAGTCGTCGCACAGTTCGACAGACGCATCGACGATAATCCGACCAATCTGACGCTTCGCGTGGGGCTCGAAACGCGCTATTACGATTTGACCAAGATTGTCACGCTCATCCATGCCTACCAAATGAGCGAGGATGCCTATAATTTTATTTATTCCCACCTGATCGATCCCAAAGATGCGGCTGAACTCGAATATGCCATGATTAACGGCATGTTCAGCACGCTCGATCCGCACACCAATCTGCTGCCACCTTACATGTTCGAAGATGTCATGACGGGGAACGGCGGATTTGGCGGATGTGGTTTTGTCGTTGGCATTCGCGAAGATAATCTCGTCGTCATTTCGCCGATGGAAGGCGCCCCCGCATGGCGCGCGGGGATCAAAGCAGGTGATTACGTCGTGCGCATTGATGATGAGTCGACCGAAAACATGCCTCTGCAGGATGCCGTCGATCGCATGCGCGGTGATGTCGGCACCAAAGTCACCCTCTATATCAAGCGACGCGGTTGGACAGAGCCAAAACCTTTCGTCATTACGCGAGAAAAAATTGAGATCAAAAGCGTCACATCGCACGCCCTCAAAGAAGATAATGTCGGCTACATCAAACTCAAATCCTTCGATCAGACGACGGCCCAGGAGGTTCGCGAACACCTCGCCAATTTGCACAAAGCCATGCCCAAGATGCACGGCCTGATTCTGGATTTGCGCAACAATTCGGGCGGTTTGCTCGTCCAATCCATCGAGATTGCCGAACAATTTTTGGCCAAAGGCCAGACCATCGTGAGCGTCGAGGGGCCGACAAAATCCGACCGTGATTCGACGCAGGCTCGCGTGGATGGCACCGAACGCGACTATCCCATTGTCATTCTCATCAATGAAGGTACGGCTTCGGCATCCGAAATTGTATCGGGCGCCTTGCAGTTCCATGATCGCGCAGTCGTCGTCGGCGAACGCAGTTTTGGCAAAGGCAGTGTCCAGATTTTGAAGGACAATTCCGACGGAAGCGCCATTAAAATTACATCGGCACAATACCTCACCCCGGGTGACATATCGATTCAGGGTGTCGGCATCGTCCCCGATATTCAGCTCATGCCGTCGTTTGTCGACGAAAAGGATGGCATCAGTCTCGTCGAAACCCACGAAGTACGCCGCGAAGACACGCTCGAACAGTCGCTTCACAGCAACAAAACGACCGAGCGCGAATCCGCCGAATCGCTCAAATATTTGTACGAAGCCTCCAAAGAAGATGAAGCTCGCGCAAAAGAACTCGGCCTGACAACTTACGATTTGCGATCAACCGAGGATTATACGGCAGACAGCGAAACCAAATTTGCAGTTGCACTCCTTAAACAAGCCAAATCAGCCAAACGTTCCGAAATCCTCGAGCAATCCAAGCCCTTCTTTACCCAATACGGCATCGATTATCGCAACACTTTGCGCGAAGCACTCGCCAAACTCAATATCGATTGGTCGCCCGATCCCGCCCCGACCTGCACGCAGTTCGATTGGGGATTGAAATTCGGCGATGCTGAAACCAGTAACGATGGCCAAATACAATTCCCGGCAGACGGCGTCGAAAAACAGCTCGTCATGTGGATCAAGAATACCTGTGAATCGGGCGATTTGGCACAGTTATCTGCGTCGATAAAATCGAACAACGGTGCCTTTGACGACCGCGAATTCGTCTTTGGCCGCATCAAGCCAGGTGAACAGCGCGAATGGCCACTCAAGGTCAAAATACCCAAGTCGATGACCACGCGCGATGATGATGTCGAAGTTTCCTTTTTTGAAGGTGACGATGCGCACCTCGAAAATAAACCGCTCGAAACCAAAGGACATTTTCTGGCTTCGGTCGTTCGCGATGCAAAGCCGCGATTTGCCTATACTTATTGGTTCGATGATGTCACACGCGGGAATGCCGACGGCAAACTCAGCCGCGGTGAATCCGTCGATATGTATCTCTGGGTTAAAAACGTCGGCAATGCCGATTCCGAAAAGGTCAATATCCACATTGCCAACGAATCCGGCAGCGGCATTCTGCTTCAGCAGGGGCGTGCGAGTGTCGAAAAATTGCCAGTCGGCGCAGAAAAACTCGTCGTCCTCAAGTTCGATGTCAGCAAGGATCGCCCCGAAAAGCCACCTTCGAAGCGCATCAAACGCGATCGCCCCTTTAACCCCGACGAGGCTTTCCTCAACCTGACGATTGCAGATGATGCCTACGATTCGAGCGTAATTCAGCCGATTATCGTGCCCGTCGACGGTACAATCGTAACCCCCAGAAAACTGACCGCCTCCGACAAGAGCCTCAAACCCAATGCCAAACTCATGTCGCGGCTCGATGCAGGCATTGTCATTGCCACACCCAAAACTGCACAAAACGCCAAAGTCTACGACTTAAACGACAAACAGTCTGCCGCCTGCTGGACAGAGGGTTCTCTCACGCCATGTGCATTCGTTGCACGCGCCGAAATCGACGATTCGACAGTGCCTGGGACGAATGCTCCTCAACCGGCGACCAAACCCGATGTTCCCAAAGCCGATGCCGCCGATTCTGAAGCGCCCAAAAAAGCAGCACAGCCCGAAATTGCCTCCAATATGAATGTAACCTTCAGCTACGAAGCGCCTCAGATTGTATTCGCAGAGCGATCGCATAGCGAGAATGCACCATCCGTCACGATTACAGCAGATTTAAGCGATAATGAGGCGCTGCGCGATTATGAAGCCTATGTCTGGACGCATGACGGCCTTCAACTCAAAGCCGAAAAACTCGACTACGGCATGATAACCGGCCACGATAAACGTATCGCCATCGAAATGCCCCTTAAACTCGGCGACAATAGCCTCGTCATTGTCGCGCGCGATCGACTCGATACCGAAACCGTCGAGTTCTTCCACGTCAACCGAAAATAGTTGGCACTGCGCGTTAAAGTTTGGGCCGGCACTGCGTTGCCGGCACCGTCATGGCTATCGCTGCGCGATACGCCATGACTTCGCTGCTATGGTGCTGCGCACCATACGCCGCGAATGATTAATACTGAATGCTGAATGCTGAATGCATAATGCTGAATGCATCATATTAATTGGCTCTTTTAAACAAACGTAGAATGAAGTCAACCGTGGATGACGACATGCATTCCCTACATGAGCGGCGACACAAAGTCGCCGCCCGAACGTGTAGGCGCAAATGAAGCCTATTCACACTGGTTTAACAAAGCCAAAAAAAAGACAGCCAAATGGCTGTCTTTTTAATTCTATCCCCTGGCAGGGAATGAATGAAAACGACTAACGTCCGCGTCCGCCCATGGTCAGAGCCATGACGGCTTTTGCGGTATGCAGGCGGTTTTCGGCTTCGTCATAGACGATCGAGTGCGGACCATCGATAATGCAATCATCGACTTCGTTGTGGCGATCGGCGGGCAGAGCATGCATATAGGCGAAGTCTTTGTCGCAGAGTGCGACTTTTTCTTCGGTGCATTTCCAGGAACGATGGGCCATGAGTTTTTCGTCGACGACTTTGACAGCACCAGCAGCCTGCAGACCGGTCTGGTCATTGACCCAGTTGCCCCAGTTTTTCGGGAACACGATGTGTGCGCCGCGATAGGCTTCTTCTTCGTTATCAGTCACAGTCACGGTACCGCCGTATTTTTCTGCATTGGCTTTGGCTTCGGCAATCACCCAATCGGGAAGTTCCCAGCCCTTGGGATGAGCAAGCCAAACATCCATACCATAACGCGGGAACAACAGGACCTGCGAGAGGGGCACAGAGATGGGTTTTTTGTGGCTTTCTGCATACGCCCAGATGATGGAGACTTTGAGGCGCTGGAGATTCTTGCCGAAATGTTCCTGCATCGTGAGCAGATCGGCAATGGCCTGCATCGGGTGATAGAGGTCACACTGGAGATTCATGACGGGGACGGTTGCCCATTTGGCCATTTCGGTGATGAACTTGTTACCATAACCCCAGTTGCAATAACGCATTGCGATGGCGTGGCCCATGCGGCTCAGAATAATTGCTGTATCTTTTGCACTCTCACCATGGGCGAGTTGTGCCGTCTGACCATCGATGAAATGGCCGTGGCCACCGAGCTGGGTGATGCCGGCTTCCATCGAGTTACGTGTACGCGTGGACTGCTCCATGAACATAAGGAAAATCGTCTGATTTTCGAGAGAATTGTTCACACGACCCATTGCAAAATCGCGCTTGAGATCGGAAGAAACGTCGAGAAGCGTGTCGATTTCGGGTTTGGTCCAATCGCGAAGGGTTACAAAGTGTTTGCCACGAAACTGTGTCTGCATGATGTCTCCTGATTAGTTGATTTATCGCCCAAATAACATACCCAATTGTCAGATGGGCAAGCGACTACAAAGCGTAGTTATTAACGCTAATTGAATGCATAATCAATCCATTAAATGCGCAATTTAATTCGTAATTCGTAATTCGTAATTCGTAATTCGTAATTCGTAATTCGTAATTCGTAATTCGTAATTCGTAATTCGTAATTCGTAATTCGTAATTCGTAATTCGTAATTTAACGACTTTGCGTTGGGCAAGCTTTTCGAAAATTAGAATGGGTCGACTTTGCGTTGGGGAACTCGATATGTGAATTCATTTCGAAACTACATTTGATTTTTCGAATCGAATTCACAGAAACACGTCGACTTTGCGTTGGGCAAGCTTTTCGAAAACTAGAATGGCTCGACTTTGCGTTGGGCAAGCTTTTCGAAAACTAGAATGGCTCGACTTTGCGTTGGGCAAGCTTTGGGAATTTTCCCCAAAATGTCTGAGAGTAATTGTTCGTGCCTTTAAGAAGCCCTTAGGGCTTCAATGTATGTAGCCCCCGGTTGGAGCCGCAATGCGACTACCGGAGGATCGGATAATACCCAAAATAGATCCTGGTAGAGGATCTATATAGAACACCTACGGCGTTCTATTTCTGGTGTCATTCGCCTCCCCCGGCGTTGCCGGGGGCTATTGATATTAAACGCCTACGGCGTTTTATCCAAATGCATTGCGTATGGCTTGCAAAGCCATAGCAATGCGCGCCGCCGTATTCGATAGGCGGCGCCCCTCAAAAAATATCACACCCGATGAAAATCGACGATGACGGTCGGTTGTTTGCCTACAGCATTTTTGACGAGTTTGGCTGCTTTATGGCGAATGATTTCCTCCATGTCGCCATGGTGAGCAGAAGTCGAGATGGTACGCAAAAGTTCAGGTTCGATTTCATCCTGCCATCCATCATTGACGCAGATACCAACGACATGAATTTTGAGATCGCCCACGAGTTCATCATTTTCGTTGAGGACGCCCGAAACCGTCAAAAGTCCCTGGTGTGCGAGGTTTTTCTTTTCTTTCATGATGGCCGGGGTCATACCATCGTAGCATTTGCCGACGACGCAGCGGCGAACGGGTGCGAAAGTATCCTGTATTTCGTATGTGTCGGGATAGAGCACAATCGACTGTCCTTCGTCGATAATCTCAGTCACCATGCGCTCGCCCGTGTTTTTGGCGAGTTGTTCGTGCAAAGTCAGGCGGCGGTGATCGCCATGAATCGGAACGAAGATCTGCGGCGCAATGAGTTCGATGAGGAGCTCGAGTTCGCGCTGATTGCCGTGCCCGGAGCTGTGCAGCGAGAGTTCGGGACGATCGACCAAAGAAGCACCCTGCTGGTAAAAGCCGTTGATAATCGTCGCCACGCGGCGTTCATTGCCCGGAATCTGGCGCGCCGAATAGATGAGCATGTCTCCAGTTCGCAGTTTTATTTTAGGATGCTCGCCTTTTGCAATTTTAAAGAGTGAAGCGGTTTTTTCGCCCTGAGAACCAGAAACCACGACGACGAGCTGATCATCGCTCGATTTAATGTCATCTTCACCAATGATCTCGAGATTGGGCGGCAAATGGAGATAGCCCAGTTCGCGGGCAATTGCCATATTGCTGCTCATAGAGCGTCCGCAAATGGCGATTTTTTTGTTGGTATTGGCAGCCGCATAAATGATGGACTGCAAACGGCCGATGTTGGATGCAAAGAGGGTAATAAATACGCGGCCTTCGGCTTGTTTGATGCAAGTCTGAATGTCATTGAAAACATCGAGTTCGCTGGTGATGGACTGATTATCGACTTCGACATTGGTCGAATCGCTGAGGAACAGCCGAACGCCTTCATCACCGAGGGCTTCGAACCTGCCAAGGTTGGTTTTGGTGCCCGTCATGGGGGTGTTGTCGATGCGCCAGTCGCCCGAATGGACGATTTTTCCGACCGGGGTGTCGAAAGCAAACGCGAGGCTGCCGGGAATGGAATGGCAGACATCGATGAATTCGACGCTGATATTGCCGAAAGATGCGGTCGTTCTGGGTTTGACCAGATTAAACACGGTGTGCTTGAGCAAGTCATGCTCTTCGAGGCGTCGTTTGATGAGAGCAATCGTAAAATCGCTGGCGTAGATGGGCAGCTTGCCCTTAAAACCATGTTTGATCATGGCATAGAGCAAATATGGAATGGCCCCGATGTGATCCTCGTGTGCATGCGTGACGAGCAAAGCCTGCGGGGGATTTTCTTCGACCAGCGAGAAATCGGGGGTAATGAGTTCGACACCGAGATCGTCATCTGCGGGGAACATGACGCCGCAATCGACGAGCAATCTCGTCGATTCACACTCGATGAGCAGGCAGTTCATACCGAAAACACCGGTACCGCCGATGGAAGTAACGCGTACAGAAGGAGAGGTTGGTAATGACATTTTAATGAGGGACGAGGGACGAGGGACGAGAAATGAGGGACGAGGGACGAGGGACGAGAAATGCCTCACGAATCATTCACGCGTTTAACAAAGACCTTGACGATGCGCAGCCGTTCCATAGCCATCACTTCGTAGGAGAGATCCTGGAACGTGACGATATCATGGAGTTTTGCGACACGCCCGAGCTGTTCCATAATGAACCCGCTGACGGTATCGCTTTCGGCCTCGATTTCTTTGGCTTCGATGGTTTCGGTCAGTTCAGAGAGGAGCGTTTCACCGAGGACGTTCCATCCGCCGTTGGCTTCTTCGATGCAATTGCGCTGTTCTGGGTCGAATTCATCCTCGATATCGCCGACGAGTCTTTCGAGCGTATCTTCGATCGTAATGATGCCCGATGTACCACCGTATTCATCGACGACAATGGCGAGATGCGAGCGTTTTTGCTGAAGTTTTTCGAGCACATGGTTGATGTTTGCCGTTTCGGGGATGTAGACAATTTCGCGCAAAAGCGACTGTAAAGAGACATCTTTGCTGGATTGTCTGGCCGCAAAGACATCCTTAATGTGTATCAGTCCTGCGATGTCATCGATATCCGTTCGATAGACCGGATAACGGGAATGCCCTTTTGCCAATGCCATTTCGAGGAATTCATCGACGGACGCATCGATAGAGATGGCATCGATCATGCCGCGTGGAATCATGATTTCTTTGGCATTGAGCGATGAGAACGTAAATACATTTTCGAGCAGCGTACCCTGTTCTTTGGTAATGGTGCCATCATCTGTCGAGTGCTGAGCGATGTTGAGCAATTCATCGGCAGTATACCCCGACGAATGTTCACTATTGACGCGCTCAACGCGAAACAGCTTTAAGGTGAGATTACACACCACGACGAGGAAGTACATGACCGGGCCAAAGATCGTATGAAAGATGCGCAGCGGTCTTGCAACAAACAAACAGGCACCGAGGGGATTATCGATGGCAATATACTTGGGTACCTGCTCACCAAAGGCAATGTGTGCAAAAGAAGCGAGCGTGAATGCGACGATATAACTGATCGTATGGGTAATATCGGATGAAATGCTCAAATTGATCCAGTCAATGAGCATGACAAAATAACGGTTAATTGCAGGCTCTGCAAGTGCACCAATACTGAGACTGGCGACGGTTATACCGAGCTGAATCGTTGAGAGATACGCATCTTTTTGATCGACTATGGTGAGAACACTTTCAGCCGTTTTATTTCCTTCATCGCGAAGGACTTCGAGCTGAGAACGGCGCACGCACGTAATTGCAAATTCTGCTGCCACGAAAAAAGCATTCATGAGCAGCATCAGAATAACCAGGATAAATTCGAGCATTTATAGGAAAAATGTAATGTACAATCGAAAGATGAGTGGTCTTACTAAAGAATGAAAAAATGTGTACCATGGGCACACATCAGTCTGATTTAGTCTATTGGCTAATGGATGATAAAATCAAATGATTTCGACAGTCATTGAGAAATAAAGGTAACAGTTCAGACTGGGGCTGGTTTCGTTTTTATAAACGGATTTGCTCAGGCCTAACGGCCTTCGCGATTCCAATGCGGAAGGCGGAAGGCGGAATCCGGAAGGCGGAATCCGAAATGGGGAACAGAGTCGTATATTGCTATAAGCCGTTCCCAAAAGCAGAAATTATTCAACAGGATGCATTATGCGTGAACGAAAGCTTTGAGTTTTTCGAAGCAAAACAAGCATAGAGGCTGAATCGTAAAAAAGAGGCACACTTTGTGCAATGGGGAATACATGTGGGCTTTTTTTACGAAAAAGCACAAAACCACTTGCAGATACCTTCGAGGGTGATTAGTTATCACAGATGGATCACGTGGCATTGGCTTCGTGGATATGTCGTTAGGAGGTGGTTATGATTATTCCCGATTACCTCATTATTGATGAGATTCGCCGCCGCAAAGAGAAAGCCTGGCAGCCCGAAACGATGCAGCTTCCTTTGCCGAGTTACGACGTTCCCGATGAAGATATCGAGTACCCCACACGCCAGCCCCCCACGCATGAAATGCCGCAAAAGAAAAAAAACAACGGGGTTATCATCATCGATATGAACAGCAATACGCGCCTCATTTGAGGCAACGATTCAGCTTAAATCGAAAGGTCTCACTGGCAGTAGGTATCCTGTTTGCAATGATTGTCGATGGCCTGTTTGAGCCTGGCCTGAAAGAAGCGGTTTTTTTCGACTTCGTAACGCTCCTGAAGCACCGAGAGTGCGGCATTTCCCGGGCAATTCTTTAGGCTCGTAATCGTAACGAAACGGGTGATATCGTTTCCTTTTGCGAGGAATGGTGCGAGTGCCGCCGGTGCCCGTTCGGGTGCCATTTTGGGATAAGCCCTGATGGCCTGCATGAGCATGAGCGGTTCATGTTGGTCCGGGTGGCTCAGAATTTCCTCCACGGTTTCGATGTTCTGTGGATTATCAAAATAGGCGAGTGCCTCGATAGTCCTCATTCTCACGGAGAAGAGAACCGTTTCATCATTGAGAATATCGCGCAAATACTTTTCGGCATCCGGGCTCGTCGAAAGCAAATCCTCCTTGGATGGGAAATCACAGTGTGCATTGAGGAGGAGCATGATTTTGTCGCGGTCGTCGAACTCGCGATTGACAATGACACGCGGCCTTCGGCGTGTTCGTGGCTGTGAAGAGGCACCGGCATTCGAAGCCGACGCAGCAGCCTGCCCTGGCGCATTGGGCGTTTGTTTGGCTTCGGGGCCTGATTCTGCCTGTGTCTGCGACGGTACAGGGGCTGGCTGTGCCTGTGCCGCATCTGCACAAATGAAAAAAATAGATATAAAGAGTATGCGTTTGATCATCACTCGCTATTATTTGGGTGTCTTTTTTGATTTGGGGAAGCAGCCTATCGCTTTGCGATACGGCTGCCATCGCGCCTGCTATGGGACTTCGTCCCATACGCATGCGCAAATCAGTAACTGTTCAGCCCCTATGCTTATTTTTCTTCGAAAGATCAAATTATTCTTTTATGCATAATGCATAATGATGAATGCATAATGAAATGTTATGCTCGGAGGATTGGGACGATCCTTTTGGTTTTGCAAAATCATTCAGCATTATGAATTCAGCATTATGAATTAAAGAGATTCCAAGTATTTTGGGAAACAGGGGTGCACTCCAGGGTTGATTAGTTACGAATCATATCATTAATCCATCAAACCATGTAGAAAAATCGATATTTCTGTTATAAAGTTATAAAAACCGTGCCATTGGTGGCACAATTTATCAGGAGAAAATAATGGGAAAATTCGTCGTTAAAGAAGGAAAAGGTGGAATGCGTTTTAATCTGAAAGCCGGCAATGGCGAAATCATTGCCACTTCTCAGGATTATGCAAGCGAAGAAACCTGCATGAACGGTATTGAAAGCGTCAAAAAGAATGCACCGATTGCCGCCATCGAGGATCAGACAGTCGAGAATTATGAAGTGCAGAAGAATCCCAAATTTGAGATTTACAAAGACAAAGCAGGCGAATTCCGTTTTCGTTTAAAAGCCAGCAATGGTCAGATTATTGCCGTAGGTGAAGGCTATAAAGCCATGGCCGGCTGCAAAAACGGCATTGAATCCATTCGCAAGAATGCACCAGATGCAGAGATTGTCAAAGAAGAAGCGAAGGATTAATCCAGTCATCGAGTGAACTGAACGAACGCACGAGCGTGAGTCCTGCCGCGGGTGCTGTCTGACCAGCATTGGCGCGGCACCTTGACTCGAGGATCGTGCGCATCTTGTGTGCGGGCATCCCAAGGCCAAAATCGATAAGCGTGCCAACGATAATGCGCACCATTTGCTTAAGAAATGCAGTGCCTTCGACATCAATCTGAATGAGTGCATTGCCATCCGCGCAGGTGTAATCATAAGGCCCCGAAACCGTCGAAATATCAATGCGAGTCAGTGTGCGAACGGGTGATTTTGCCTGACAGTCGAGTGCTCGAAACGAAGAGAAATCGTGTTCCCCAATGAGATATTGCGCGGCATTGCGCATATTTTCGACATCGAGTTTTCGAACGGCAGCAGCACGATGGATGAGCATCGGCGGGAGATAATGGCCCTGCCAGAGCCAGTAGCGATAATGCTTTCCACGGCTTTCAAAACGGGGCTGAAAACCATCGGGCGCATCACAGGCATGTCGTATGGTGATATCCGGCGGTGTCAGTGCGTTGAGGGCAATTTTAAACCGATCGGGCTCATAATCCCTGTGAGTATCGAAGGCTGCAATTTGCCATTCGGCATGAACACCAGCATCGGTGCGACTTGCCCCACGTATTTCAGTAGGGGCATTGTTCATTTTAGACAGAGCATCTTCGAGGGTTCCCTGAATGGTCTTTTGGCCGCTTTGGCGCTGCCATCCTGCGTAATTGGTTCCGTCGTAAGCGAGAATGAGGGCGATGGTTTTCATAAGATTTGCAAAACTAAAGGGAGACTCTGATTAATTCGGAATGCGGAATGCGGAATTGTTGTGAATTAGCAATGAGCAATTGGGATGCAGAACTAAAGGTGACTCATTGATAATTGATAATTGATAATTGATAATTGATAATTGATAATTGATAATTGGGATGCAAAACTAAAGGGAGACTCTGATTAATGCGGAATGCGGAATGCGGAATGCGGAATTGCCATTCAATTGCACATTGTTCATTGCCCATTGCGCATTGCGCATAAAAAAAGCGAGGGCGTATTGGCCCAGCCAATAGCCCGAGCGGCGGCGCGTACGAAGAAGCGACGCGGTGATGCTGTATCGAAGATAAGCGGCACCTAAAAATCGATAGTCGTCAGTTGAATGCGTTCTTGAGGCATCCTGGAATCGTTCGTCGAAAGCCAGACATCGATGTAACCATGTTCCGGCATCATCGAAAGTTCGAACGTAAAGGTATCTGCAACGAGATCACCGGCAATGATGCGTTTGGTATCGTACTGCCCGTTGAGCGGTGTTCTTTCAAATTCGAGTTTTCGATTGCTGACTTCAAACGAGAATAGAAAATGATGCTCAGAATCATTCGGATCGAAAGAATTGTTGAGATGATAATAGAGCGTCATTTCGAGTTTTTTAGCATTCGAAAAGTCGAGCTGATTCATCTTGAATCCTTCGAGTACAATCTTATCGTCGAGCTGAACAGGCGATGGGAGTTTGGTAGCATCTTCGGGCATATCCCGGATAAAGATGGATTCGAACGGATTTACCGAAGGCAAATCCTTGTGATTTGCGATGAGGTAAAGGCGTGCAGATGGTGCGTGAATGACTTTGAGATTCTGGCGATTTTCGCGGGAGAACATGGCTCTATAGGATTGGTTAAGGACATAGAGCGCAGCTTTTGGAATGATATAGAAAGAGTTATTGAAAGATTCATTATTGGGCGACAGCGACTGAATCATGTTGGAACGCGAGATCGGGCGAGCAACGCTGAGTGAATAGGAGAGAAATGTCGAGATACGGCAATGTGAATTTTTGCAGATATAGCCGGGTTCACAATCTTTGTATGTTTGGCACAGCTGAGCATTTTCTCCAGAGAGAAGATAAACGGGCTCAGAATTGTCGGCATATTCAAAATATTCGTTGATGAGTTCAGTCTCTGTAAAATTGTTCGAGATGGTCGGGATATAATTGAAATAAATGAAGATAGCACAAACACTTGCGAGCAGCGTCAGGGAAATGACGGGAGCATAAGGCATAGGTTCTTCATCGTTTCGGGAAATCCGCATCAGGGTTGTGCTTGAACTGGATCGGTATTCGCGTGGCTGTGAGGGATTTTTTTGTCTCCAGTTGCTGATATGTTCCTGAATGGTTTCGACGGCACCTGAAAAAGAGATGATGGTCAGGAGTACAAAAAAGATCAAATAGGTAAAAGCAATGGCACCGTAGTATTCAGAGGTGGAACCCGCTGATGAATCCCAGTGCATGAGGGGATTGGTCAGAATGTAGCGCACCAGGTGGAATGCTTCTTTTTTAAAGTCGAGAAAGACAATGACGCAGCAGGCAATTGCTGCGGCGATGAACAGAAGGCGCGATTCGAGGCTATTGCGAATGCTTTTCCAGAAAACAGGCGAAGTAACAGCAACGGCAAGCAGAATGGCGACCGGAATCACACCGGCAAAGATATCGTGCCTCGTAAAATTGATGCCGACAAAAAGGGCAAGGATGGAAGCCAGTGTCCAGCTGATCAGCAAATTCTGAAACAGGGATCGTTTCTCAGAACATTCCTCGATCTGAATAAACTCGCTATAGAACGGCGCTTGTGCAATGGACAATTTTTTATAGGAAATGAATGCACATGCAATGACAAGCGGGAAGAAACAACTCCACGGAAACAGCCCAAAGAGGAGAATCTGCAGCCATGAAAACCAGTGTATATGGCTGTTATCTTGAAGAATAGTCAGGATATCGCGTGGAACAAAGCCGGAATTTCCGGCGCCATTTTGAATTTCGACCCATTCCGAATTGGGATCATCATTGAGCACACGAACGAGTTCTCCGGCATGCAATTTTGCAGGTGTCGCAAGCGCAGATTCGGCAAAATCGAGTGCCGTTTTGGGCGTTGTCTTATTGAGGAGAGATTCGGAAGATCGGATCCAGGCATCCTCACGCGCAGAGTCATTGAGATCCAGAGCTGCGCGGGCAAGTGTTATTTTGGGTTCATCGTATGGGGTGTTGGAACGATACCAAAAAAAGCGCAGAGCCGTGGGAAATGCATCATCTATGATGGGTACAGCACGTGCGGCTTTGGCAGGTTCCTTTTTCTGGAAACGCCACATGAGGTAGTTTTCGAATGCGCGCTGATCGGTTTCATTGAGACTGAAGATCTCTGTGGCATCGGTGTTATGGTATTGTTCGGATTCGACGAGAATGAAATTCTTCTGCCCCTGATCTGCATCCTCGGATTTGAGTGAACCGATAATTTGGGTATTGCGTCTTTCGATGGTCACGACGCGATCTTCATCGAGTGCGCGATTCAGTGCAGAAAGTGTTAAAGGCATCCTGTTTTCGAGTTCATAGCGTGCCTGTGTCACATAAATACTAAAGACACTGCCAATGATGACAAACGAGATATAAAGAGGAACGAGAAAGAACTTCGTTAAAAGCGGTTTAAGGATGCGTTTTCTATGCTTTCCAAGCAATAATGCAGTAATGAGTGCTTCCACAGCAAGGATGGCAATGGCAAACAGCCCACCGGTCAGGAAAGAAATGAAGACCGAGAGTGAAGTCATACACAGCATGAGACGCTGCATTCGCCGCGTAGATGCATAACATGCCATGATATAGAAGAGATTGGGCACCGCAACTGCAAAGATGAGCCAAATATCCCCGTGAATAAATTTTCCTGTCAGGACGAACATGGGGATGGTCAGCAGAATGATGGCGGCAGTCCATGCCGTTCTTCTCGTAGAAGCCTGGCGAACGGCAAAAAAAGTGAGAAGTGTCAGGATAATACCGATAAAAGCACCGGGAAGTCTCAGTATAAAAGCGTTGGGATCCGGAAAGACCCTGAGCAATGCAGTCAGCAGCCAGAGCTCAAGGTAAGGCTGCGCAACCAAAACGCCATCGGATTGAGGTACCCAAAAAGCGGATTCATCGATGGTCGATTGCAGTAAGTTCTGCGCCACAAGGACCGTCGAAGTTTCCCAGGGTTCCCATAGACTAGCGGTCGTCTGAGAAATACCAATCAGGAAAACCAAAAGAGAAAGGCACAGAAGAATAAAAAAATCGAAGAACCGCTGTTTACCGAGCATGATTTTCCTATGGAACAGAGACGCGCAATCCTAATACGCGTCTCTACATATCATAGTCAGAGTTAATTGACATCCTCTGTGCATGCGTTGATGTCAAAAGGTTCAGAGGTATTGTCATCTTCGATGCATTCATTGAAGGCACCTTTTTTCTCACTCGCTCCATGGAGCGGTGCATCGACTTCGAAAACGACTTTAACCGGGAATGTCAAATCGATTCGCTTGCCTTCACTATTTTCGGCTTTTTTATCCCAGAGGAAAGTAATTTCCTGTGTTCCCCCCGGAGCAACCGACTTCGTGAGTGTGACATCCGCAATCCAGAGTTTTTCTTTCTTTTCGCCATAATCGACGACATAGAAAGCGACATTCATGCCCTTGCCGCTCGTGACGGAGCCTTCGTTCTTCACTTCGGCATACAGATTCATCATGTGATGTTCGTCGCATTTTTCATCGGCTTTGAGCTTGCCCGCCTGGAAATTAGGGGCATTGAACAAACCATCGGGCTGAACATTCTGGCGATAATTGTTGTACCTCGTATTGAGCCAGTTGGCTTCTTCATTCTTAGGAACCTTGCCATCCTCGGTGATATTGGTCACGTGATAGGCATGCTGGTTCCAAACCCGGCGCGTACGAACCCAGTTGTCATTCGTATCCATATAGACGGTAATACCTTTAGAAGGTACGTTCTCGTCGACCATAACGATTTCGGTACGGCCATCGTTATCCACATCGACAATGACGGGATTTTCAATGACGGTGCCCGAAGTATTTGGGGTCTCCCACAAAATTTTACCCGCCGGATACGTACCGCCATTGTCGAGCGTTACAGTACCTTCGCCTGGTTTGCCCGAATAAATGCGAAGCGTCGTTTCGTCACGATAGACGACTTCGGCCACCCCATCCCC
Organism: Myxococcales bacterium UBA4248; assembly: GCA_002395385.1. GTDB lineage: Bacteria > Myxococcota_A > Bradymonadia > UBA4248 > UBA4248 > UBA4248. The sequence continues at coordinate 10,204 of DGWW01000161.1, read as the reverse complement.
TTCGAAATCGAAGACGGATGATCCCGTTTTGTTGCTGGATTTATCCTGAGTTTTACTGGCCCAGACGAGCGTACCATCCTGCCCGTTAAAGACGGAATAGGCGAGTTCGCCTGCAACACCGATATCGGGATCACCATCACCGTCAAAATCGGCGATGACGGGATTCCCGCCACCGACATTCGAAGTCTGTTTGGCTTCCCACACCAGTCGCTGAGACCAGACAGGCTTGCCATCCACGACATTTTTATAGACCTTCCATACCGATACAAAACCACTGCGAACGCGGACAATTTCGGGAACAAGTTCACCCGGATATTTGCCGTCATCCTTGACGAGATCGGCTACCGCTGTATACCAATAGCCAGTTGCATTCGGACTGCCATCCATGTTCATAGATTGCTTGGCATCCGAGTGATTCAAGATGACATTGCATTGATTATCCCAGATGTCGGTATTGATGATTTCCATCTGGCCATCCCGATCGAGATCGGCCACTGCAAAGAAACTCATGTACCATGTCGATACGCGCGGCATCGCAAAAGTGCATGCCCATTTGGAAAGATCACTGCCCTTAATAATACCTTGTGTCGTGATGATTTCAGGCGTGCCATCCGCATCGACATCCGCAAAGGTGGGATGATAATCCGACCAATAGGTATTTCCTGCGCCACCGTTGCCGTAGCCAAAACTGGCACCCGCCGGGGCAGGTATCTCTTTTTTAACAACCCATGTGTACTTGCCATCCTTCTTTTCCAGATTCAATATATTGAGCGTACTCTTGGCAAGTTCCGCATGAATGACAGGAGCCACAACTTCGACTTTGCCGTCATTATCGATATCGGCAGCCCCAAGCTCGTTGTGACGATTATAGAGCGTTCTCCCTGTACTAATATCGGAAGCATCCGTTCGAGCCAACACTGCACCCGTATCACCCGATAGAGCAGTCACCGTATAGCGGTTATCGATAAAGACGACATCCGGCGTGTCCTCTTTGTCAATTTTCCCATCGTCGTTATCATCCGTCAGATTAATTACCACTGGCGTCTGCACGACACCATTGGCATCGGGCACCGTATAATGCCATTTTTCTTTGGGCTGGAAAGCAGCCGTAGGCGGTTTGTAAATGCAGCTCTTGGGATTCTCCGAAACCTTGATGCACATGTGGTTTTCGGTATCGCAATACTCATCCAAATCACAGGCATTATCCGATTCGCATTTCGTCCCTTTCAGGCACTTATCAAAGATGCAGGCTTCTTCGCCTGTGCAGCACAGTTTTTTGCCTTCTCCGCATCGCGTACCCGCACATGCAGCCATACACGCACCATCGACACAGACATCATCGCCCGTACAGCATACGGCGGTCGCACCACTGCCGCAATAAGTGTCACCCTCTGCGCATACGACCGTGCAGACATCGCCGTCGCATTTCTGTCCTTCCCCACAGCACAGCGAGGCACCGCATTGCTCCTGCCCCTCTTCACAGGTCAGGATGCACATAAAGTAATTTGTGTCACAATGTCTGCCTTCCTCACAGCACATCTGACCACATGGGAGAGCCCCCGATGGACATGCATCCTCACAAGAGAACAGCAGTTCATCGCATGCCTGACCGACTTCGCAAAGCGTATCTCCGCAAAGGCGGGAATTCTCTGCACATTCGCCTTGTACACAGGTAAAGCCGGGTTCACATTCGGTCTCGCAAACATCCGGCACACACGCCCCATCCTGGCATGAGGAGCCAAGATCACAAATCGTACTGCATACATTTGGATCTTCATGCGGTGCATCGGGATCGTCCACACATTCCCCCGCCTGACAGATTTGTCCATCCACGCATTCCGGATCACATTTTTTGTCTTTATCTTTATCTTTGTCTTTATCAGGATCTTCTTCGGGGGGCTTGGGAATATTTTCCCCGTCTTTGCAGACACCATCCTCACAGTTCTCGCAGGAAGGATCGCACGTAGCCGGAATAAAGCTATCACTTCCCTTTGCACTGTTGGAATCATCCGAACAGCCAAAAGAAATGGCAGCCGCAAGACAAGAGAGCCAAAGAATGCGTTTTGAACTCATGATATTTCCTTCATCATCAAGATTGACACCGTTTGTCAGAAGCCCCCTCACCCAATCGACGAGGGGCAAATACCCCAAAATTATAACAAATTTTTTGGCTCTGTTTAATGCGTGTGGATATTTTTTTCACAGATAACGTTACTATTCTGCCGGGGCTCTGCCCCGGACCCCGCCAAGGGCATGATGCCCTTGGAACCCACAATCATTATATTGTTAATGCTTTACGTTTTCTCAAACCTGAGCGAAATGGGGCTCCTCTCCCCCATTCCGAATAAATCCACGGCGGTCAAACATCGACAAAAAAAAAGCCCGTCAACAGACGGGCCAGTGAGTTGCAATTATTTGGGCTGCGTTTCTTGTTTCGGCATAGGCTTTGGCTTGGCAGGCTGAGGCTGCCCGGGGACGCTCTTGGCCATCTGCGTGACCAATGCAATCAATTGATCAAACTGGGCCTGATCGTAGACGACGCTGAACTGCACATCCTTATGGTTAGCACCAAACAAGATTCCCCGCATAAAGAGGTCAAAACCAAGTTCTTTGACATCCGTGTCATTGGCAGCATTGGTGAGAACGGAATTCATCAGAGCCGAAGACTGTTGGGCAGATTCTTCCGAAGGCATCACCATCGTCCCCTTGACATTGAGTCCCTGAGAGAAATCGAAGGCCATATTGCCGCTCTGAATTTCTGCAATTCTAATCTGTCCCTGCCCGGTCGCACTCATATCGACCACAGGATCGAGCCCAGCCAACTGATTTTTAAGTTTCGGAGTCATCGAAAAAACGAACCAGGCGTCCAAATCTTTTTTGACGCGCTTCATTTCCTTTTGCAAACCAGACGATTTGGGACCGCTCTGATAATGGTTCTTAATGGATGCAATCACTTCCTTGACCCGCAACTCACTTCCGAGAATGAGGATGTTGCCATGAATGGCCAGACACTCATTTTCGCGTCTTGTCGCATAATAATCCGTCTCCATATACTGGCGTTTTTCGATGCTTTGGGTATGTGTTCCAAGAATCGTCTTATATTTCGACAAATCGACGGACGTCTCCCAGATGACAATATGCTCGGATTTATCCACATCACCCGGCACACCGGCAACGATGCGCGTCAGAATATCTTCGAGTTTTATTCCCGCATCACTCACTTCCTTCATCGCAGTTTTGGCAGCTTTGTTGGTCATGAAGAAATCCATCAGATAGATATAAATACGTCTCTGCACAAATTTATGGACATCAATACTTCCAACGCCAATATAATCGCCGCTCAACCACGCGGTGCTATCTATTTCTTCAGCGGACGCCGGCGTAACAGCCAGCAGGGCTGACATCAAAAATCCCAGAAAAATGCCCCTTTTCATTAAACCAGCTCCTCTATGGCGGGGAAAGCATCCCAATCGCCTTTTTTTACGTTTGAAGTGGCATTTCATTCAAAAACAAAAAAAGGAATGGAATTTTTGATGATATTTTTTTTGAATGGTGCGGCCTATGCCGTCCAAACGGCATACGGCCCGCGCACGCCGCTATTGCATACGCGGCGTGACTGTCAGGAACTCGCCGTTCCAAGGGCTGCTGACATGATGCAGTTATGAACGGATATCTCCCGGAGATGGCTCGACCGGCTTGAGAACGGGACTTTCCTTTTGCTGAGGCTGTTCAGGCTGAAGTGAAGGATCATTGCCTTCGAACATCTGCCTAAAGATTTCTTCGAATCTCCTTTGCTGTTCACTCTGACGTTGTATCATCTCTTCAAAAAGATCATCCCCAAATCCATTTCCGCCAAAGGAAAATGAAAAACTGCCGGACTGATGAACGGCCTGTTCTGCGACTTTCTGCGCCTCTTCGGGGAGTTTTTCGATTTCACCTATCGTCGTCTTATAGTTGTCCTGGCCAATCGTTATTTCAATTTCGGCATTGGGATCATCGACAGATCCGGATATGATGACCGTCGTATCCTTTATACCGTCCTGCGTCGAAACGATCGATTTGAACATCGACCTGCTGTTTGACGATCCATTTGGCTGAGCATGCAGACGGGGTGATGCAGGCGGATTCACATTTTTCATCCCCGGACCAAGCGGTGACCGTCCCGGACGCGAAACCGGCTGGGCATATTTCCAGACGATTTCATCCGGAAGGTTGTCCAGCTTGAGGTAAATCTGACGATGTTCGCCTTTTTGAATGACGTCGAGCGTCACCTGTGTATTTTTGGGAAGCGTCGCGACATAGCTGGTAATCTCGGATGGCCGCGAAAGTGCATGTCCATCGATCGCCAGAATGATATCTCCCTGTGAGAGGCCGGCCGCTTCAAGCTCACCGCCGACGACAATATTGCTCACCATAAGCCCTTCCCCCTCGGCAAGCCGCAGATGCTGCAAAAGCAAAGGAGAAACCTGAAGCGGAGAAACACTCAGCCCCAGTCTCGGACGTTCATTTTGAGCCCATGCATTCGTGCACATCAATGCCAGGAGTAGTGTCAATAATAAAGCAATCCATTTTGAATGATAACTTTTCATCATTTTTTCCTTTATTCAATCAACTGTTCCGCAGCATGACTGTGATTTTTATCACCATTTCATGCGCTTCATTCCCCAAAATGCAAATTCATGGGATTTTATTTCCATTATCTGCACGAATGCTTGACATTGAATACACTTTTGCGGCAAATTAATCAGGTTTAAAACGCCGATTCAGCAATAGCTGCATTCTGCTTCACCTTCATGCTAAAGGGATGATTCCATGACGGATGAGTCGAAACCCTCACGTCCCATAAGAACAACGACTGCACGAAGAGGCGCAAGACGTGGTTTGCGCCGTTCCAAAACCCTTGCACTCCGCGGGCTTCCACGCGACAAGATAGAGGAAGCTCAGCAGATTTTTCAGGCTTTTGAGCAATTCAGGCCGCGCTCGCGAGGCGACTGTCGCAATGCCCAACGTCCATGCCCCTGGGTTTCGTGCAAATATCATCTCTACCTGGACATCGTGCCACAATCCGGTTCCATCAAAATGAATTTCCCGGATCTGGAAGTCTGGGAAATGACCGAGACCTGCGCACTGGATGTGGCCGATCGAGGCGGCATTACGCTCGAAGATGTCGGTATTTTGCTCAATCTCACGCGTGAACGCATCCGCCAGGTCGAACGCAGCGGCATCGATAAATTGCGGGCTGCCTTAGGAGATGACGCTGATGATGCGCTTTTCGACGAAAGCGAGGACGACGAAGAAGACGAAGACGACGAAAATTATATCGACGAGGACGATGAATAACCTCAAATAACAAACGCCGCGTATGCTCTGCATAGCGGCGTTTTTTTTGGCCGTCGTATTCGCCGGCAGCGAATAGACGGCCTCCATCATCGGCCTCACACATCAGGCAGGCATGTTTCAAACACAATGCTCAACCTGTTTTCTGAAACATGCCTTTCCTAAAGAGCACTTACTGCTGCCTCTCGCCTCTCGCCTCTCGCCTTAGGCCTGGGGTGATTCAGCCGAAGTTCTTTACTAAAAACATGGGGGCTAACATTACATTTTAAGCCATTTCGTGCGGAGGGAGTTTGGGATTCGTGATGTACCATTTTCCATCGATCTGGACCATTGGCACAAGATAGTATGTTACGCCCACCATATAAAAAATAATCTGTGCGTCCTTTTTTGCCGAACTGGTGACGAGACGCGTTTCGGGCGGCTGCTCCGGCCTGAACCGCTTTTTAATGGCTGTTGTCCACGTATTTTCGGGCTGCCATGCGGCATGAAGGTCAATGGGCTGTTGAGCCTGGGTCGGCTGCGCAAGCATAGACAGACCGCATCCATAACAGCGTCCCTGCCGTGCATTGAGATAGGACATAATGACGGCCTGAGGCGTTTGCTGTGATGCAGGTTTGATATCGGCCAGAACTGCGACGACACATCCCAAACCGACAAGGAAAAATATGAGCCCGAGAATGGCAGACAACGTAAACATCAGAAGGGCTAATGCAAAAGCAACAATGGCAGGGGCAAGCGGAAACAGGTAACGATTGATGGGAGAAACCTTGACAGGAGTCATCTCTGCCGCATTCGGCACGGGGATATCGATGAGATATTTGGCGTCAAATATATAAGGACGGAAGTCATCATTCAGAGCTTCGCCGGTATCCACTGGCTGTATTTTTTTGGCCTGTTTCTTTTCAAACTCCCGCATCTTGCGGATGTTTTGTGAAGAGAAGTCGTACTTCACCCCCTCGACGCCACGCATAAAATCGGCAGAATCCGCATCATCCGCCTGTGACGCTGCATTTTCCTGATTGTTTTGTTCCGGCTCCTTCTCTTTGGTATTGTCAATTTCCTGGGCAACTTGCTGAAACATTTCGGAATTCACTGGAATTGCAAAGGATTCGTTTGGATTGATTCTAAACTGCCCGAGATCGGAATCGTAATTGTTGTCTTCAAATTGCTCCAGATCATTTCTGGCACCAACAGAACTGCCGCGTTTTTTGGCCTTGTTGACGATCATATCGAGCGAATCACTGACACTGATTTTATTGAGACTCGTCTGCGAAAAACCAGGCTTTGTTTCGTGATTTGCATCGCCTTTTTCAAGGGCTTTCAGTGTTTTTTTAGGCGTAGCTCTTGAGGCTTTTTCAAGTTCCTGGGCGGAGAGATCTTTTGAGCGCAGATCCGGCTTGCCTGCTGCAATGGAGCCAGAAGTCTGTTTGAGGGCTTGTACCGGGACATCCTGAGCCTGATTGCTCTTGAGAGCATTTTCATCCTGCTCACTCATCATCATCAGTTCATCGATGCGAAATTGTTCTGTATCAAAGGACTGAGTCGCGCGCCGGTCGCGCATCAATGCACGATCTTTCAATGAAACAGAAGGTTTTCGCGGTCTTTCGTTGATGTTTATCTGAGTTGCTGAGTCACCATTTTTATCTTGAGTGGCCTGACAAAATGCCTTGATATACCCGAGTTTGACTGCATATTCCTCTTCTTCTTCAGGGGTAAATGCATGCAATTGGGTATAGACGGTATAGTCGCGCGAGGTTGCCTTATGGACATCTTTACAAAGGAAATTGCAAAAATCACGGCAGATCTCCTGTGTCTGCATGATCGTCATGATTTCCAGGTTTTCCTCTTCCTGTAAAAAAGTCCCAAGATCATCGACAATTGAATCGACGAGCGCTTCGAATGGATCGTTCCATGCCATATTGGAAAAGCCCTATGAGCGAAAGGTAACAACCGGTTAGAAGAATGCAGCCGTAACCCCAATCATACCAAATAAGATGAACACACAACCGACAACCGTTTTAAACTTCTTAATATCCTGACCAAGACATCTTCGAATGAAAGAGCCGCCAAACAGAATAGCCATACACCACAGGGCACTGCCAAACGCAACCCCTGTCACGATGAGCGGTGAATGGCTGGCTCCAATGAGGCCAAGTGCAGGAAACAAATAGAGCATCAAACCAAAAGTAGCCGGAGAAACAGACAAAATAAATGAAGTCAGCCAGAGAGCTGCGAGTTGCTTTTTGTTCGTCGCTTTGCGTTCGCGTGAGCGTGTCGCAATAATGCTTATCCCCATGCCTGCAAACAGGAGGCTTGTCAAAACTTTGACCAGCACCTTATGGGCCAACAAGGTATCATAAAAGATGTTCAGCCCCACGATCATGATACATGCCGAAAAAATATCGGCCAAAACCATACCTGTCGCGCAGCTCATACCGGCCATTTTCCCGCGCGTTACTGTATTATCGAGGCAAAACAAACCAACAGGTCCCACAGGAATCGCCACTGTCAACCCGATTATCAACCCTTTGAGCCAAAAACCTATCATTTCAACCATCAGAAAAAGGCTATGTAAAACCAGCTTGGATACGCCAAAATCAAAGGCTATCTGATTGTTTTGCTTTGAGCTTGGATCTTTGAGCTTTGAGTGATTCATCCCCTCTCTGAGCTCCAAGTTCCAAGCCCGAAGCCAGAATGGGGAAAATCGTCGATAAAATGTCCACACTCGTTAAACAGAGCCAAAAAAAAAACGCATGGGTAAATTCCCATGCGCCTTTTAACATACAATAATCCGAAAGTGTATTTAGTTGATTACAGTTTCGAGTTTTGTCGCATCAGACGTCCACTCAAATTCGTCGATAAGAACAAGAGAATCCCTCTGATGTCCCCAGCCATTTTTCTTATCCCCACGATCACCGGCATCAAAAATGATGAGATCCAGTGTGAACTCTTCTTTTGGACTCACAGGCACCGTCGTCTGGAGCCACCCCGTGGCCCCGGCTTGTTTGGCATCATTCACATAGGCCAAAACATTGGCACTGCCATCGCTGCAATCACTGCATCCTTTTTCTTTTTTGCAGGCATCCTTGTCACATTCCGTAAAGAATGCATTGTTGACCGAAACGGGATTATGGTTCACATCAAAAGATACATTGCGATCTTCTGGAATATCCGTGCTTTTTCCATCTACCATCGCCAGGAAGAAATCATTGTAGCTGCCGCAGACATAAGCTGGATACTCTTTCGAGAAAAATTTAAATCGGAAAGCAAATCCCTTGGCATTGTCAGGCGCCTTAAGTTTTAAGCGGAGCATAATGGAATCATTGGCCATTTTTGAATTGGCTTCGACACCGCATGCCGCACTGACCGGCAATACATTATTATTCTTTTCCAAATACAAAGCCGGTGCAGAGACTTCGGTCCCCGAGCAATCTTTCATCCCTGTATTTTCCTTGCCCTGAGCCTTACCAGACGACAAAGCAACCATCGTCCCCTTGAGCGGACGGACAATACCATCCCCTAAATCGGTCATGACGGCAACTTGTTCGGCTGGAGAAATCCATTTCAGTCCGTTACTTTCGCTTCCGCAAACAGATTCATTCACTTTGTCCGGAATCGGTGAACCATCGGCGAGCAACAACTGTGCACTCACAAGGCCATAGCCGTCTTTATCGGCATCTGTACAAATATCCATTGCCCTGGCGAGCAATACGGCATCATCGTTCGACAATTTCTTATCCGGCGTAAAGGTATGGGCTTTGGTCGAACATAAGACAGAATCATCCTCATCAATCAGCCCATCACAGTCATCGTCAATGCCATTGGTAGGATCTTCAATGGCAGCCGGATTGACCTTCGCCGGATCTGCGACACCGCATGCCTCGCTGTTATCACAGCAGTCAAATCCAGGACCGTATCCGAAACTGTAACCATCGCCGTCTTCATCGACGAGCTCATCCGTTTCACCATCGCAGTCATCATCAAGACCATTTCCCGGGATTTCTGCCGTCGGCATGCCATAGTTTTCGCAAAATCCCCATGTACCATTTTCGCAATAGGCAACCCCGTCCTTGCAGATGCCTTTCCCGCGGTATTCATCAGCCCAACCATAACAAGGCTTCGTTTCGCCTGTCTTACATTCACATGCGTCAACGAAACTTTCACAGCCATTGCTTGCATCGCCGTCACAATCCGAAAGCCCCGGCGCGCATACACATTCTCCCCCGGAACAGGTCATGGTTTCGGGACAGGGATTATCACACATACCGCAATGCAGAGGATTACTTGAGTAATTCACACAAGCGCCACCGCAGATTTTTACCGTGTCCCCCTCACAGGTAGTCACACATTGACGGTTAAGACAAAAACTGTCGCATTTATGATCGCAGCGTCCACAATGTTTTGCATCACTTTCAAAATCCACGCATTTACCGTCACAGCATCCATTAGGACAATTCAACGACTCGCAAATGTCCGTAGCGACAGGCTGATCAGGTGGATCCTGGGGCCCCGGATTATCCGGATCTGAACTGGTTGATCCCGAAGAATTGTCGCATGATACCAGAAATAAGCCTATGAATAGATATTTCCAAAGATTGCGCATCGTTTCCTCCCAAATGCAGACAAACTTTAACGTCATTTTAATAGCGGCACATGCGCCTAATGTCGAGTCAAAATGCGCTTTTTTTACTGCATTCGTTACTACTCAGCCATCAGCCTTGTTCGTTTTAACAAACGGATTTGTTCGCATCTAACGATGCTCACTTTTCTAGTGAGGAGTGGGAAGTGGGAAGATCAAGAAAAACAACTGCTTTAGTGAGATGGGGTTGGGGCCCCAGGGCCATCGCATTCTAAAAAATATGGCTAA
>DGWW01000252.1 GCA_002395385.1 Myxococcales bacterium UBA4248 | reverse complement strand
AATTCATAATGCTGAATGATTTTGTAAAACCAAAGGAATCAACCACATTCTCTGAATCTGACATTTCATTATGCATTCATAATTATGCATTATGCATTCATAATTATGCATTCATAATTATGAAATGAACTACTCCCCGAAGGGATGCATTATGTGTTATTATAGGCAAAGCAAGTGTCTGTGGGAAACACGACACAAGCCGCGTATTGCCGTAGGCAATAGCGGCGGCAGGCGAGCTGTAGGCGCGTGTCGTGACACGCGCCAAAGCGAGCGCCTGGAAGGCGCAGCAAGATAACCGGAGGGTGTACGCGAAGCGTGCACCCGCGGTAAAGCCGCGTATCGCAGATAGCGGCGGCAGGCGAGCCGTAGGTGCGTGTCGTGACACGCGCCAAGGCGGGCGGGCGTCGTATCGGTCGCAGACCGATAGACGCCCCAACACACTGGAGAAACAATGAAACCTTACCTGGAAGAAAAAGAAAACGTACTGAAGGAAACGGGATCCTCGATGGAGGGCCTGACGGATGCAGAGGCTGCGTCACGGCTCCAAAAGGACGGCCCGAACAAACTCAAGGAAGCGCCCAAAGAAAGCGTGTTCATGAAGTTCGTGGGTGAGCTCAAGAATCCGATGACCATCGTGCTGATCATTGCCGCTGTGGTGAGCGGGATTACCGCGATTTATGGCGGCGAGAGCCTGACCGATGCCGGGATCATCATGGCGGTCGTCGTGCTCAATGCGTGTCTGGGCGTGTATCAGGAGAATAAGGCCGAAGCGGCCATTGAGGCGCTGCAGCAGGTGTCGGCGGCGACGGCAAAAGTCATTCGCGGCGGGCATCAAAAGACCATTCGTGCCGATGAGGTGGTGCGGGGCGATTTGCTGGTGCTCGAAGCCGGGGATGCGATTCCCGCTGATGCGCGCATCGTCGAATGTGCTTCGATGAAAACGCAGGAATCCCCGCTGACCGGCGAATCGACGGATGTCGAGAAGCAGAGTGACGCGCTGAAGGCCGCCGAGAATGGCGATGTGTCGCTGGGCGACCGAAAAAATATGGTCTATATGGGGTCTACGGTGACGTATGGGCGCGGACATGCGGTTGTGACCGGCATCGGCATGGACACCGAAATGGGCAACATCGCAAAAGCGCTGACCGCAGCGAAGAAAGAAGAGACGCCGCTGCAGATCAAGCTGAACGAGCTTTCCAAGAAGCTGTCGGCCATGATTCTGGTGATTTGCGCATTCATCTTTGTCGTGAATCTGGTTCGACTTGGCGGTGGGGCGGTGCTCGACACGTTTATGATTGCTGTCGCACTGGCGGTTGCGGCCATTCCCGAGGGGTTGAGCGCCGTCGTCACGGTTTTGCTTTCGATTGGCGTGACCAAGATGAGCAAGAAACATGCGATTATCCGCAAGCTGACGGCCGTCGAGACGCTCGGATGTACGCAGATTATCTGCTCGGATAAAACCGGAACATTGACGCAGAATAAGATGACCGTCGTCAAAAAGGTCGCAGGCGATGAGACACTTTTAATGAAAGCGATGGCGCTGGCTTCGGATGCGACGCTGGAGCAGGGCGAAGCCGTCGGCGAAGCGACCGAATGCGCGCTCGTGAACGACGCGAATAAGAATGGTATGCCCAAAGAGAAGCTGGCCGCCGATTTGCCGCGCGTCGACGAAGCACCGTTCGATTCGCTGCGCAAGATGATGACCACGGTGCATCAGAGCGCGGATGGTTTTATACAATTTACGAAGGGCGCGCCGGATGAGGTTTTGCGCCGTTGTACGCAGATTTGGGAAAACGGGCAGGCCGTTCCCATCACCGAGGAACATAAAAATAATATATTGACGGCATACAAGGCGATGGCCGATGAGGCGCTGCGCGTACTCGGCGCGGCCCAGCGCATTTACAGCGAAAAACCGGCTTCGAATGCGCCCGAATCGCTCGAACAGGATCTGACCTGGATCGGCATGTGCGGCATGATCGACCCGATTCGTCCCGAAGTCAAAGATGCCATTGCAGAATGCCGCAGTGCGGGCATTCGTGCCATCATGATCACCGGCGACCACAAAGATACCGCTACCGCAATTGCGAAGGAACTCGGGATTCTCAAACCCGGCCAGATGGCTGTGACCGGCGCCGAACTCGATGCCATTCCGGATGCGGATTTTGCGCAGGATGTTCGAAAATATTCGGTTTATGCGCGCGTGCAGCCCGAGAATAAGGTGCGCATCGTGAATGCCTGGAAGAATCTGGACAGAGTCACCGCGATGACCGGCGACGGCGTCAACGACGCGCCGTCCATCAAGAGCGCAGATATCGGCGTGGGCATGGGCATTACCGGCACCGACGTGACCAAATCTGTGGCGGACATGATCCTGACCGACGACAATTTCGCGACCATCGTGGCCGCCGTCGGCGAAGGCCGCCGCATCTACGACAACATCCGCAAGGCCGTTCAGTTCCTTCTCTCGGCCAACCTCGCCGAAGTACTCGCCGTGTTCTGCGCGACCCTGATGGGCTTTACCATCTTAAAACCCGTGCACATCCTGTGGATCAACCTCATCACCGACACAATGCCGGCCATTGCCCTCGGCATGGAAGACGCCGAAAAAGGCGTCATGAAGCGCCCGCCCCGCAACCGCAAAGAAAGCATCTTCGCGGACGGCCTCGGTTTCGACATCATGTTCCAGGGCTTTATCATCGCCGCCATCACGGTTGCGAGCTACTTCGTCGGTCACCGCATGGAAAGCGGCGTGTGGGAAATCGCCGCATCCCTCGATGGCATGACGATGGCATTCCTCACATTGAGCATGGTCGAAATCTTTCATTCGTTCAATATGCGTTCGCGCAATCTATCGTTGTTCAGCCTCAAAAAGCAAAATCTGTGGCTGTGGGGAACGCTCGTCGTCTCACTTTTGCTCACGGCTGCGGTTATATTTATCCCGTTCCTGCGCGATGCATTCTCGTTCCAGCACATCAATATTTACGAGTATCTGATGGCTCTGGGCCTTGCGTTTACAGTGATTCCCATTGTTGAAATCGAAAAGATATTCCGACGCATTGGGCAACGCAAACAAGGTAATTCTGAACAGTCGGATAAATCGTGAAATTATATATATTTATATAATTATTTATATTTTTGTTTCACGGGCTATTGACGGTGATGGTAAGGGACTTTGCCCCTTACCATCACCGACAATACGCCCTTTTGCCGCCCGCTATTGGCAGCGGGGCATGCTCCGCTGTCTCAATACGCGGGCGGTGCTGTCTTCGATACTTGCGACAAAACTGTAGGAGTGACCAAATCATCGCAACCATTCCGAATCGTTACCCACCATCCCATCACAAAAAATTGACAAGTCCAATGTAATCGTATTACTATAATACACTTAGGTAACTCTCGATTTACATCGAAAACCCATGGGTGAGTTGCCATGCGTCTGGCTCTTGAAAATATGAAAAACTAGAAATACGGAAATCGGTACACAATGTCATATCATCCTGGTGATATTTTAAAAGAGAAATATGTCATCAAAGAAGTCCTTGGCCAGGGGTCAATGGGCGAGGTTTATCGTGCGGAGCATGTGACAATCCATCGTCAGTTTGCCATTAAGCTCATGCATGTTCATATTGCCGAAAAGGCAGATGCCCTTGCCCGATTCAGACGCGAGGCAAGTGCGGCGGCACAGCTCGAGCATCCGCATATCTGTCAGGTGACGGATTTCGATTCGACGGAAAGTGGCGATTTTTACCTCGTAATGGAGTATCTCAAGGGAGAGACGCTCAGGGACAGGCTAAAACGCAATGGCACCATCGAATTGCGCAGTATATTTCACATTATGGACGATCTGCTCTGTGCACTTGAATGTGCCCATGCGAGTGGGATTGTTCATCGCGATGTCAAGCCAGAAAACATCGCGCTGATCAATCGCGATGACCGCGATGATTATGTCAAGCTCATCGATTTTGGTATTGCGCATGCCGATAAGCCGGACGATAACCATGGGACACTGACCCAGGCGGGGCAGGTGTATGGTACGCCGCAGTACCTTTCGCCCGAACAGGTCATGGGAGAATCGGTAGATTTCCATGCGGATCTCTACTCGTGCGGGTGCATGCTCTATGAAATGATCGAGGGGGCACCCCCGTTCGACGGCGATAATTATGTTCTGCTGCTTAACAAGCATCTCGTGCTGGATCCGCCTCATCTGACAAAGACGTTTGACTGTTCCGGCGAGCTGGACGAAGTTATCCAAAAGCTGCTCAGAAAGCATCCGGAAGACAGGTTTGGTTCTGCCCGTGATGTCCGCGTGGCACTTGCCGACATCGCTCATCGATTCGATCCGACAATGAATTTGTATATGTCTCAGAGCGGTGGAAAAAGTCCCTCGCTGGCCAATGCTTCCAGTGCGATGCCGTCATCTAAATCCAGTCAGACGGACACCAGCAATGGAATGTCTTCCATTTCCAATCCATACGTCAATCCAGATGAAATCGCACTGCTCAGGCCGAATACAGCGAAGCCGGATGTCTCGAATAGCTCTGAGAACAATCATAAGAATGTCGAAAGCGCATCCAAAAAGAAAGGCCTGATGATCGCAATTATCATCGGAATTGCCGCTATATTATTGGGGATTGTGGGCTTTGTCGTGGCTACAAACTCAGATAGTATCAGTGATTCGGAAGTCATATCCCAGCTCAATCCCAATGGATATATCCTTTCGAATGAGCAAATATTAGGGTTTGCTCAAACTGAATGTCTTATACCCGAAAATGATCCTCTATATCAGGACGAATCCATGAGGGCGGCGAGCGATAGCTGTGTCAATGGGAATTTTGAAGAAGCCTATCAGGCTATCGAACGATCAAAAATTACATATAAAGATAGCAGACGCTTTTTTATCATGTCGTTGATCAATTCGTATGCTGTGAAAAAATATCGGGATTCGATTCGCGACGCGCTGCAGCTCATTCTTATTGATCCTGCAGCCCTCTGTGCCCCGGCGGTGAGAGAAATTATCTATTCCCTCTTTGAAGATGATGTGACTCATGAGCGATTGCATCATGGCATTATGAATCTTTATGATCAGCCTGGTGCCACCGAAGGTCTGTCCTGGCTTTTACTTTTGACCCCATGTAACCAGCATCAGAAAAGGTTTGAACGGATTTCGGACGGCATTCGCATTGGCACAAAGTCTTTTGCAAAACAATACAGTGAGACGTGGTTGGGGATGGCTGTTCAGCTTTGGGATCATTACGATTCCAAGAGCGACTGCAGTGTCCAAAAAACCGTTGACAACATCGTCCTGAACGAGCTCGACAAGGAATGTCGCGGAGCTACTGGCAAAGTCGCTGATTCTGCGCGATGTACCATGTGTTATCCCATCTGGCAGGATCGGGCTGCCGGGAAATGATGGTATTTAAGGGGCTCGCTTTGTGGCGCACTGGGTGCGCCACTACAGCTCGCTTGACGCCCGCTATTGGCAAAGCCAATACGCGGGCGTTTATATATTTGGGGAGCACGTCATGCCATGAGGGGCGAGCCGTATCGGGCAAAACCCCGATAGGCGAGCCGATGCCGCGTATCCCGTAGGGATAGCGGCATTCCCCAAAATCGATGCGCCTCTTAATCCAGGCATGCACAGCATTTTCCGGAATCCGTCGAGTCCGGATGGGCACAGTAGCCGCCGCTTTTGCCGTTGTTGATGCATGCCTGGTTGCAATCCTTTGCACCGACGAGGCATCCGGCACATTTGTCAGCGGAACATGCACAGCAGGCACCAGCTGAGGAGCTGCCCGGGTTGCCGCAGGATCCGGCGGTTCCGGCACCGGCATTCTGGCATGCATCCGTACATGTCAATCCTGGTGAGACGCAGGCCGAACATCCGCCGCCAGAGGGAGCCTTGCCGGGGGCATAGGCTGCGCCGATTCGGTTGTGGTTCCACGAGGCAACGGATGCACCGCCAAACCAGATGCCGCGAAGTTGGCCATCCTCGACCTCGAGGAACGGCGTAACCTGGCCGTGAGCATCATAGGATTTGCCCGAAATTTTGAAAAGCAATCCCCGGGGAACCCAGCAAATGCCGTTGACACTCGTTGCCCAATAGGTGCCTTCATGTCCTTCCATCAGCATGACGTAGACACCGCCGATTTTGTCGACATCGATTGCGCCGGCATTTTTTAAGACAGGATTTGCCTCATGTCTTGTAAAGTGGATGCCATCAGTTGAGGTTGCATATCCGACGTGGCGCGCAGTTCCATCCTGACCGTCGTACCACATCTTGTATACGCCGTCCTCATAGAGCACCGAAGGACGTCCCACCTTCTTCGATTCCCACGGTTGTGCCCCCTCAAGGCCCAGGACTTTCTGGATTTTTTTAAAGTCCGAGAGTTTGGACGATTCGGCAAGCCAGATAAGATCATCTTCTGCAGTTTTGGCATCCGTGTAATACATTTTCCATTTGCCGTTCACATACACCAGACTGGGATCGTTGACATGGTTCGATGTACCACGATCGAGTACAGGTTTCGGATCACTGTTGCTCGGGTATTTGTGCCATTCTGCGCCGTTGCTGGACGTGGCCACGAAGATTCGGTCATTCCCGTCCTTGCCCTGGGCGCCGTACCACATGACGCGCTGGTTCGAAACTTTATGGATATCCGGGGCGTAGATATTATCCGAACCGTACGATGCGCTGCTGGACGGCACCATCAAAGGATAATCCAATGCAGTCAGTTCCGAAGGCCATCCGGCTGGCATGGTCGCGTCACATTCACAATTGCCATTGATACAGACTTGCCAGGGCTTACATGCGGGATTGCAAGCGTCCGTGCATTTCAGCTTAGATGCATCGCAGCTCTGGTTTGCATTACAGGGTTCTGTCACTGTCCATACGGCACATCCGTGGGCATCGGGGGTGCAGGATTCAACGCCACTGGACGAACAGCGTTTGGCCGCGGTGCACGTTTCCTTACATGGGACACAGGCGGCTTTTTCGGCATCACAGTAAGTTCCTTTGTCGCAAGTCGTCGTCTGATAGGATGCACAGCCGGACGCATCTTTTTTGCAGGTCACGACATTGCCGTTGTCACATTTTGCCGGGGCTGTGACGTCACATGCTGATGAACAGTTATCGACGCATTTTAATTGTGTTTCATCACAATGTGAGTTGGCATTGCAGGGTTCTATCGTGGTCCAGACGGCACATCCGTTCGCATCCGATTCACATTTCATCACGCCTTCAGAACCGCATTTGGTGAGCTTCTGTGCATCGCAGACCTCCGTGCACTGGTTCTCTCCGGGGTAAGTGCAGTTCGTCCAGTTTCCGTCTGTACATTCACAGTCGGTGGCATTTTCTGGCTTTTCTCCGGTGCATTCGGACGTCGTTTTGCAATTATTTTTGTCCCCGTTGGGGCAGTCGGAACCATCATCGCATTTGCATTCCAGTGTATCTTCGCAGTTGTTTTTGTTTCCGTTGGGGCAGTCGGAACCATCATCGCATTTGCATTCCAGTGTATCTTCGCAGTTGTTTTTGTTTCCGTTGGGGCAGTCAGTGCCATCATTGCATTTGCATTCCTGCGTTTCTTCGCATTTGTTTTTGTCTCCGTTGGGGCAGTTGGAACCATCATCGCATTTGCATTCCTGCGTTTCTTCGCATTTGTTTTTGTCTCCGTTGGGGCAGTCAGTGCCATTGTCGCATTTGCATTCCAGTGTATCTTCGCAGTTGTTTTTGTCTCCGTTGGGGCAGTCGGATCCATCGTCGCATTTGCATTCTGTTTCTGTTTGGCAATTTTCGCCGGTGCATGAACCGCTCTCTGCCGAGTCTCCGGAACAACCGTAGCAGCCCAATGAAATCGCAAGTGCAATCAGAAATAGTCTTGAATACTTCATGTTTTGTTCTCCTTAATTGAACTGGTCGTTTATCATAGAAACGATAAAATGCCCGTGAATGCTTTTAATTTTTGTGGATGTTTGCGCTTGTTATTTGATTGCGGGACAGTTGGTGGCCCATCTCGCAATTCAATACGCATTGCGGCTTCGGCTATCAGTCCTTTGGAGCCGATACACCTGCGAGCTGCGGCTATCGGTATTGCCGATACGTCGCGTATGTTCATTTACAAAGACCTGTCGCATTATCACAGCCGTTTGGGCATTCATTGGTTACTCCGTGATTATACTGCCAGGAAAGAACCCCATTATCATCAGGAACACAAGTGACTGCTGTTGAATACATCATATTATAGCCAGGTGAGCATTCATAATAAACTTCACCTTCGACTTCACAAGGAGAAGCACAGTGGATATTGCTCCAAAATTGGACGCATATTTTATCGCCGTATTCTCTGCAATCGTAGACTTCCATTTGGTTCGTGCATTCATGTACAATAGTTCCCTCACAATAATTCTCATAATGATCGCAGTATGACGGGGGAATTTCGTAAGAATCGGAGATTGTACTGCAACCTGTTTGAGGTGAACAATCACTGTATTCGCAAATATCAACGTGTGTAGGAATGATGGCATAGCTGCCATCTGATATTTGTCGGCAATCCCCCTGGATGGCTGCAAATGATTCCATACAATAATAATTATGTATTGGTTGATATGGATCACACCGGGCAAAACAATAGTAGGCGTATGGTCCTGCATCTACGCATACACCACCCAGTTCATTGGTTTGGAAGTCATAATCACAGATGCCTGGATCTCCTTCTTCATCTTCACTGCATAATTGATTGGTCAAGCGGTGATCGACTTCTTCATGAACATCAGGTTTGCATTTCCCTTCGTAACAACCATTTCTGCATGCAACGGGTATCCAATTATCGCCGATACATTGCATTAATGTCGCCGAATCCTGACAATAGTCTGGTTCGGAACATCCTTGGGTACAGCTGCCGTTACTGCATCCGAGAGGACAGGTTTCCTGGACTGTCCAGCCCCCGTTGACACAGACTTCAACATCTGAATCAGAACAGCGGCGTTCTCCATCAATACATAATACCGGCTGGTCAATGCATTTGCCGTCGTCACATAAATCCTGACATTCCTGGGTCATCCATTTGCCATACACACAGGTTTGCAGCAAAAGATCGGACAAGCACTGTGAGGTGCCCTCTGCACATTCCTGATTATCCGGAACACATTGATCATTTAAACAGCCATTGGGGCAAAACACTGGACTGATTGTGGGATCATCAGAAATGAGCAGATTATGCTCATCAATGCATATCGGAAAGGCGGATTTGGACTGACAGTCATTACCAATACATTGGATAGCAAAGGCATCTTCTTTTTCACAGGATGTCAGCATGAAGAAACATGCGAGCAGGACATTGATTCGTAGTAACTGTTCAGCCGGGGCTATGCGCCGGACCCCGCCAAGGGGCTGATCCCCTTGGAACCCGCAATCTTTATATTTTGAATGTTTTGCTTTTTTCTCAACCTGTGCGAAATGGAGTCCCTCCCCCATTCCGAACGATTCCTTAACGTTTTCGTATTTTTTACGCATTTGGATACACATTCCTGGATGAAAGTCAGGGGATGGGCTGAATAGTTACGACTGTTTTTTCTGGACAATTACCGCTATTGCATTTGACAGAAGAAGAATCTTCTTTTTTACACGATACCAATGCGATGAGTGAGGCGGCCAAACAACTGATTACAGGTAAGTTTCGCATAGTATTATCTTTGACGGCTGAACTGTAAAAAAGTAGCGGCTCAGCCGTAAGCTGAGCCTTTATGAAAATAATATATATATTTATTATATACTTATCCGACAGAAACCGTCAGAACGATTTCATCTTCGGCAGGAAGATGCAGTCTTTGGGCGACGATTGCAGGATCGAACATACCGCGCATGACAGATCCTAAACCGAGCGAGGTCGCATACAGGCAGGTGTTTGTCGCCATGATGGCACAGTCGGTGTGGCCATATTTGGTTTTATGATCGGGGTTTCCTGGGAATTTCGAGAATGTGACGGCATTCACAACATAGATAAATTGAATGGAGGCTTCTTTTGCAAATGGCTGGATGGCCATTTCTGCACGAAAATCACCGCGTTCAATAATATCGAGTACATGTTCTGCAGGGATGTATTTGGCGCAAAAATCGGCATTGGCAAGGTATAAGTCGATATGATGGGTATTGCATGCAGTAGGATTAGCGCAGAATCCACGTTCTTTGTCGGTCACACCGGCAGAAAAGTAGCAAAGGTTTGCGATTTGCTGCAGACTGAGTGCATGTCCATCATATTGACGGATGGAACGGCGTTTTACGATGGCTTCGCTTACTCTGAGCTGATCGTCAAAAGTCGGGGCTGGAAGTTGAATTTTTTCATTCATAGGGGGTCTCCAAAAATGTTGCCGGGTGGGGGAAATATTACGAACGTTTACCGAATCCCCAAAGTAATCCTCATAGTTTACATAAATACAATGCTTAAAGCAATGTGATTCATAATGGATTTTCCTTAAGAAGTTACTTACTACTCAGCCGGGGCTCTGCCCAGGACCTCGCCACGGGCATTCAATTTGCAATATCAAATGCGCTTCGTTTCCCGCACCTATTGGTGCTCCAACTTGTGCATTGAATATTGCGAACTGCAGTTCACAATCGAACGCCCCCTGCCCCCGCCGCGTAGGCGAATATGAAAATAAGGTATGCAAGAACCTTGAAGAGAAAAGACAAACTCTAGAAACCATACAAGAAAAAATAGAATGCGACGGCACTGCACCTCCCCACTCGCTCTACAGTATGTGTATTGACGTTAGCCTCAGCCCCTACAAACCTGCTAACACTCGTACTAAAAAAGTGAGCATCGTTA
>DGWW01000251.1 GCA_002395385.1 Myxococcales bacterium UBA4248 | reverse complement strand
GTCATTGACTTTAAGTCAATGACTTGCTAATTATTCATCTGTCGCCAGTTGGTGACAGAACTAGCTCGTATTCAGCACATTGCTTTAAATGTTTGGGAGATGACTTATGAAAAAAATGACTTTGGCTGCTTGCCTAATCGTTAGCGTATTTGGCCTTATGGCGTGTAGTGATTCCGATTCGAATAGTCAGGAGAATTCTGAACAAAGTGGAAACGATGCAAAAGTAGATAATGGAAACAGCGAAAATGAGACAACGCCTGAATCCGGCAAAGATTCTGACTCAGGCAATAATAATGATGAATCTGGCAAGGATACAGGTGACGATTCAGCGACTGGCAACAATGAGGATAAAGGTAATAAAATACTAGTGGCATACTATTCTGCGCAGAATCACACGGCAGCCGCAGCACAGGTCATCATTGATACACTTGAGGCCGACGCATTTGTCGTAACACCAGTCGATGTTTATACGTCGGAGGACCTCGATTGGACGAATCCGAACAGTCGCGTATGTACAGAACATGACAATCCCGAAGGGCGTCATATAGCGCTGACGACGACTGAGGTTCCTGAGTGGGAAAGTTATGATGTCGTTTTTGTTGGTTATCCGATTTGGTGGCAGTTGGCGGCATGGCCAATTGATGATTTTATTAAAGATAATGATTTTAGCGGCAAAAAGGTCATACCTTTCTGTACATCGCAGTCTTCCGGGCTTGGCGCGAGCGGAACAACGCTTGCCGAAATGGCCGGGAATGGGGACTGGCAGGAAGGCAAACGCTTTTCGCAGAATTTTAATGAACAGGATGTCGTTGACTGGGTGAACAGCTTAAATTTGAAATAGAGATTTGAAATAGTGGGAAGATACCATGGGAAAACGTCAGGATGCCGCTTTGGTCACGCGGCAAAAAATTATTGAAGCGGCCAGAGAACTAATCGCAGAGAAAGGCCTCGATAACATCAATATATTAGATATTACAAATCGCGCAGGTGTATCAAAAGGCAGTTTCTATACTTATTTTAAACACAAAGAAGCAATTGTCATCGAGATTACGCATGACAATTTCAGAGATATCAAACAAAAATCCATCGAAGGAAATTCAGATATTTCAAGCAGGATTAGCCAATATCTTACAGAATCGATTCAAAAGATTGTTGATACTGGTTTAAAAATGGCGCAGGACTGGGTAAGAAATGCAGTTGTACCGTCGCTGAAATTTGGTAATGATAAATTAGAATATGATTATGCTGCAATCAGAACCATGCTTGAAGATGCACAGGAAAAAGGCGAAATTGATGGTCAGCTTTCGATTCATGATACTGCAGATTGGATTATGGCTGAATATTATGGTTCTTTGCTGAATTGGTGCATTTCGGATGGAAAGACAAATCCTGTCAATACATTAAAAACATTTTCGGAAACGATACTCAAATCTTTGTTGAATAGGTCATAAACAACAAACACATTTGAAATCGTATCATCTTTGGGAGGTTAGTATGAACACAAGGACATTATGGATTCTGGTCTCAATTTATACATGCTGTTTGCTGTGTTCATGCAACAGCATGCGTAAACTATACTTATCAAATTTCAATAGATACTGAAAACAACGATGAACAGTCTCTTTCAGAACAGCTGGAATGGCAGAACTCTGAAAGTGAAGGTACAAAGAATATGAAACTGCTGAACATCCGGATATTGATGACAATATACAAATAAATATTCCACAAACGGGATTTACGCAAAGCGTCCCTGAGGCCCGGTCTGCGCGCATACGGCTCGCGGCGCTGCGCGCTGTTTCATTCAATCAAAAAAAAAGATTGACTCTTGGTCAACGATCTGATACTTAAAGTCAGTGACCCGTGGTCATTGACCAAAAGGCAAAATGATTTATGGGTTTAGAGCGTAGGGGCGTAGGGTTATGAAAGACTTTCAATTCGAAATAACACGAGACTTTTGTACAGAGAGAATCCGGTCGATGATTTAGCCGCCTTGATTAAAGGTAAAAAGGTTTTATTTGGATAAAGCGCTCAACCTACGGCGGAATTGTTACAAGAGGTATAGAAACCATGAATCTAAGCATCAAATCACTAAAATTTGTATCAATTGCAGGCACAGTCCTTAGTTTTGCAGGATGCAACACATCGACACATTCCAATTGTCCGACAGTAGAGGTTTCGACATGTGATAAAATCGAAGAAATGCAGAATGCAAATATACAAAAGACGACTCCAAATGCGGATGATAATTCAAACACAAGTGCGAAAGGAGAAATTGAAATGGCGAATCCATTTGGTCTTGTCTATCGTGACGCGATAGAAAAAAATGAAGCGGGCAAAGTCAGTTTAAAGCATATCTCTTATGAGGTTGATGGCATCAAAGTGTCTGCAAATGTCTATTTCCCTGCGAATTATGATGAGAATGATTCCAGAACATATCCCGCTGTAACGGTGGCGCATCCGAATGGTGGCTGCAAGGAGCAGGTGGCCGGGTTGTATGCTCAGCGTCTGGCAGAGAATGGTTACATTACGATTGCAGCCGATGCGCGCTATCAGGGCGAAAGCGATGGCGAACCGAGGTTGAGGGATTATCCGGCAAACCGCATAGGTGATATCAGCGGCATGGTGGATTATTTGAGTTCGTTAAATAAAGTCGATCGCAAGCGCATCGGTTCGCTCGGAATTTGCGGCGGTGGTGGCTATACATTGGCAGCTGCTCAAACAGATAAACGCATTAAGGCAGTTGCCTCGTTGTCGATGTTTAATTCAGGGCGCGTGCGCAGAAATGGTTTTATGGATGCCGATATCGCCGGCCGCTTTGGACGGCTTGAAAGAGCTGCCGCAGCCAGGGATAATGAACTTGCCGGTAATATACAATACGAGGGATTTCTGCCACCGGGTGCCACCGACGACGAACTACGTGCAAAGATGGCGGAACTGCCCGAAAATACATTATACCGAGACGGCATTGAATACTATGGGCTGTCGCACAAGCATCCAAATGCCACGGGCAGCTATACAACCGAATCTTTTATGAAACTGATCGCGTTTGATGTCGAAGACAGAATGGATTTGATTAACCAGCCTCTGCTCATGATTGCAGGTGAAAAGGCAGATACGCTCTATATGACCAAAGATGCGTTCGAAAAAGCTTCGGGAACACAGAATAAAGAGATATATCTCATCGAAGGTGCAAGCCATATTCGCACCTATTGGGTGGATGAATATGTCGATAAGGCCATATCAAAGTTGAATCGTTTCTTTGGCGAGAATTTGTAATCAAGGAGTAATCAAATGGAAACTCAGAAAGTCGTATTTTTGAACAAACAACTCAATACACGTCTTGCGGGGCTGCTGCGTCTGCCGGAAGGGTTCAATCTTAGCAGGAATTATCCAGCTGTGGTGCTTACCGGACCGATGCTTTCGGTCAAAGAACAGGCACAGTCGGTATATGCCGAACGACTGACAGCGGCGGGATATGTAACGCTGGTATTTGACGGTACGTATTTTGGAGAAAGCGAAGGGGTGCCAAGAGGCCAGGAACTACCGGATGTGAAAGAAAGCGATATTGAGGGTGCAGTGGATTTTCTGACCGGACTTCCTTATGTCGATAACAATCGAATTGGCGGGCTTGGTATTTGCGGTTCTGGGTCGTATATGTCCGTTGCAGGTGTGAAGGAACCCAGATTGAAGGCTGTTGTGGCTATCGTTCCTGCGATTTCTGATATATCTACATCTCCGATGATGGGATTTTTTAAACCGGAATCCGAAGTTAAAGCCGCGAAAGAGGCTTACGATGCGGGCAAAGGCGATCTCATGTATTTAAACTTTATGCCGAGAGCATTTGATGAGGGTGCAGCCTATTATTATAGTGCTCGCGGAACGCATCCAAGATGGTCGAATCAGGTCGTGGCATGGAGCCAGCTTGAACTCGTCAAATATAATGTGACAAACATCATGAAAGATATGAAAAAAGCTTACTGCGTGATAAGTGCAGAAAATGCCTGGTCGAGACCGTCATCACAGGAAATCTATGATGCTGTGCCACATAGTAATAAAGAAATGCACATCATTCCGGAAGCAAGCCATTTTGATATGTATGATCTGGCTCCGTTTGTATCGGAGGCTTTTGATTATATCATTCCGTTTTTTGAAAAAAATCTATAAATCTATGACTTAATCCTGGGCATCTTGGGGGCGTTGCGGGGCAGAGCCCCGCATAGGGGGTAGGCGCGTATTTGCTTGCAAATAGCGCCGTAGGGGGCTTGCCCCCTCACACACAATAAAAACATAGATTCCCAAAACAAACTGAAGGATAGCGACATCTCTATTAAGTATGAACTGGGAAGAAATCTGATCATCGCATGATAAAAAGACTGGAAAACAACACATGAAGAAAACATGGATATTGCCTGTATTTGCAAGTCTATCGATAGGGTTTGGAGGTTGTGCTGCAAATACAGTTCAGCAGGAAGCCGCCATTTGCCCAACCACATCGACTGCACAGGAAGGCGGGATTCACATTGCTCGTCAGGGCGTTTTTATGTCGGGTGGAACGATCACGACGCCGGTAGCCGGTGATTATGCACCAGAAAAGAGCTGGCTCGATGAGACGCGGGCAGGAAACACGGCGCATGTCGATCATGCAAATACTTTTTATCAAATTCCCGCAAACGCATCAAAAAGCCCGATGGTATATTTGCATGGGTATGGGCAATCAAGGACGGGATGGCAGGCCACGCCAGACGGTCGCGAGGGATGGAGTGATATTTTTTTGAAAAAAGGGCATGCGGCTTTTTTGGTTGACCAGCCGCGCCGAGCCTCGGCTGGGGCAACAGCGCGCATGGCGAGCCCAGGGGGGATTGATGCCTGGGGCGAAGACGGCAAATCGTATATGCCGGGAGACCAGGCATGGTACACGCATTTCAGAATTGGATTGGTTGCACCGGATCGATACGAAGGAAGCCAGTTCCCGGCAGGCGCAGACGCTCAGAATCAGTTTTTCCGCCAAATGACACCCAATACTGGCGATTATGATGAAAAAATGTTTGGGCATGTATTGAGCGATGTTTTAAAGGATGTGAAAAAGATAACGGGCAAAAAGTCAGTCTATGTCACACATTCACAGGGTGGTCGCGTCGGATGGCAGACAGACATCGAAAATCTTGCCGCCATTGTTGCGATAGAGCCGGGCGGAACGCCAGAAATCGGTTCGGATGAATACAAAAAATTCCTCGCCGCTAAGATCCCGATGGTGATTTATTTTGGCGATTATATCGACAATGGCCCGGATAATATCATGAGTACTGGATTCTGGAAACAGGTCCGGGACGGAGCCGTCGCATTTGCAAAACAATACAACGAAGACGGCGGGGATGCGACGGTCGTCGATTTGCCCAAAATCGGCATAAAAGGTAACAGCCATTTTATGTTTCAGGAAATGAACAATGCCGAGATCGCGAATCATATCGAAAACTGGCTAAACGAAAGGGGATTGTGATATGAATTCAAAGATACAAATGACAGGTATCATTACCGCCGCTTTGTCATTTTGCATGTTCTCGTGCGGAAGTACAAAATCTGCAAATATTGATACTACAGCAGAAACTGCGATTTCTGCGAATGTCGATAATAACAGTATAAAACCAGAAACCAGTATTTCGAACAATAATCGAAATGATATGACATTTCCGTT
This sequence comes from Myxococcales bacterium UBA4248, assembly GCA_002395385.1. GTDB lineage: Bacteria > Myxococcota_A > Bradymonadia > UBA4248 > UBA4248 > UBA4248. Next base: position 21,789 of record DGWW01000251.1, on the reverse strand, counting down.
TGGTGATGATGTGAGCCCGCGTTTTGCCGGAACGGTATATTTAAAGAATCTCATTCAAAAAGAAAGTGTATATAATTTCCCTGTGACAAATCATATTACATTCGAGCCGGGATCACACAGCGGATGGCATGCTCACGGCGGTATGGAAGTACTCGTAACAGGCGGCATTGGCTACTATCAGGAAGAGGGCAAAAAAGCCCAGATTCTTCGCAAAGGCGATGTCGTTCATATTCCGGCTGGTGTCAAACACTGGCATGGCGCAACAAAAGACAGCTGGTTTTCGCAGATGGTCATTTATGATGCCGATTGGAAGCCATCCACCCCACAGGAGGCCAATCTCGGCGATATCGCAGATAATACCTGGTATAATCATCTCGAAAGCGAAGAATACAGTGGACGCAATCCGCAAGACGACAACAGTTTTATGTTTGGTAAAGGAAAGCTTTTCCCATCAGAAAATTTTTCGGGCGATGTCTATCTTTCGACCCCCCTTGATGCTCCGAATGAAGCAGGTGCACCAGGTTTACATAATGTCGTTTTTGATGCGGGTACTTATAACAATTGGCACAGTCATGCTGGTGGGCAGATTCTGATTGTTACGGATGGCGTGGGGTATCATCAAATCGAAGGAGGCGAGCTTGAAATTTTGCATCCCGGAGATGTAGCATTTTGTCCTCCCGACGTAAAACATTGGCATGGAGCAACACGAAATTCCATGTTTGCTCATCTGGCAGCAAACACAAATCCAGATCAACCCGGAGTTCAATGGTTCGACAGGATGCCAGAGGAAACTTATCATCAACTGCTGGTTGAATAACTATAAAATTTATTTTCATGCCTCATAAATAGTTATGAACATCCATAACAGCCAATCTCTTAGAAGGAAAATTCATCATGAGTAAAAAAATACTTATTCTTTCAGGCAGCCCTCGCAAAGGTGGCAATTCGGATCTATTGTGCGATGAGTTTCTAAAAGGCGCAAAAGAAGCCGGTCATGAGGTAGAAAAGATACGTGTTGCCGAGAAAAATGTGGGCTACTGCAAGGCATGTTACTACTGTGTCAAATCAGGTGGTACTTGTGCCATTAAAGATGACATGATTGAGATTCTACAAAAAATGATCGATGCGGATGTACTCGTACTGGCAAGCCCTGTCTATTTTTATTCTATCGACGCACAGCTCAAAGCTGTCCTCGACCGTACCGTTGCTCGCTGGAAAGAAGTTGAAAACAAAGAATTCTATTATATTGCAACCTGTGCAGATGATGCTAGGAAGTCTCAGGAAACGACCATTGCATGCTTCAGGGGATATGCCAATTGTGTCGAGGGCGCCGTAGAAAAGGGTATTATCTATGGTACTGGTGTCTATAAAAAAGGCGAAATAATGAACTCACCTGCAATGAAAGAAGCCTACGAAATGGGAAAATCAGTATAATCATAATTTGCGTGGCGTATTTGCCAAAGGCAAATAGCCGCGCATGCGAGCCGTAGAGCCATGTCTTGAAACGGATAAGGCGAGCAAATCATTTACCCAATCACCCACCGTTCTATCGTTCTCTTATCATTCTCAAAATTCACGCCGACTTTGACGATCTTTTTGTCACCAGCTTCATACTGAATGGCATAGCCTTTATCATCAATCTGTTTCAATGCTTCTTCAGCGGTACCATCGAGTTTAAATTCAAATACATAAATTGTATCTTCGGTTTCTATCAATGCATCACAGCGGCCGGCAGCGCTGCATTGTTCTGTGCGCACCGAATATTCAGATGCCAAAGTAAATATTAAATAAAAGATAGTTTTATAATGATCTTCATCCTGTTTTTCGGCATTGTATGGAATCGAACTGAAGAATGAACGTAAAAGCTTCATGGCAGTATCAAGATCGTGGTTACGAATTGCACGCAATGTTCTTTGTATATACGAATTATTTTCTGTGGCCGACTTAGATGTATAATATGGCGCAAGCCCCTTGATAAAACTCACCCTGACTTCTTCATTGGGAAATCCAAGGATATAATCATAGCCGTCAAATTTCTTTATTGTGACATACCCACTTTGATACAATACAGGGATCGGTGTCTCGGCATGTTCCACGGGGACATAGAAATCCATCTCACTTGCAGTAAAACCTTCCAGTTCTTCGGGACGTAATATATATTGACTTAAAAGTTTTGTTAAATGCGTCGGCGTGCCCGTCGAAAACCAATAATTATATAATTCCTTGTCCGCCATGCAGTTCAACAAACTGAATGGATTGTAAATATCAGGGCAATTTTTAGTAAAATGATAGCCATCGTATTTGCGTTTGATACGCAATAAAGCTGTATTCACCGAGACATTCATGGATTTAGCCAGATTCTCGACTTCGGGGGCAAGCTGCGTGACGATTTCCTCTCGCGTAAAACCGCATAACGCCGCATAATCGCTGTTCATCGTGATCGTCGTCAGATTATTGAGTTCGCTAAATATACTCAATTGGCTGAATTTGCTGATACCAGTGATAAATACAAACTGCAGTTTGCTGTCCAGATCCTTGATGGGGCTGTAAAATTGTCGCAACTTCTGACGTACGGATTCCATGAGGGTTTTATCATACATGGTATCCAAAATCGGCGCATCGTATTCATCAAAAAGCAGCACGACTTTTTGACCTGTTTGTGCATGAGCACGCAATACCAGATCTTTCATTCGGATGCCGTATTCCGTCTTAGCTGTGCCCGCATCAGTTCCATAGATTTTTTCGTAATCCCTCAGAATGCTGTCTAACAGAACACCGAGATCATCAACACTGGTAATCCGCATCAAACTCAGCGAGAAGTGCAGCACTGGGTATTGCACCCAGTCTTTTTCAAGCTGATCAATCGCCAGACCTTCAAAAAGATCCTTGCGCCCTTCAAAATACGACCGCAGTGTCGACACGAGCAAAGACTTGCCAAAACGCCTCGGACGCGAAAGAAATACGTAACTATAGCTTTTCGCAAGACGATAGATCAAATCCGTTTTGTCGACGTAAACCGCATTGCGTTCACGAATCTTCTCAAATGTCTGAATTCCAATCGGCAAAAAGCGTTCATTCATGGCTCATCTCCGTTCTCTTGACAGTGGAACACCCACTGTTTATCCACCTCGCACCATAACTCGCCTTTGTGCGAATGGCGAGTTTTTTGTGGAACAGTAGCAACAGTTCTTGACATGGCGTAGGTAACTTGACACGGCCCAACTATCGTGACACGGCGCAGGCGATCCGTATGCCGCAGGCTGTATGTGAGTACATGAAGACTGACGGCTATCCTTCCATCGCGATACGCCTCACAATATGAATCTGAGCTGGTGCTCTCGCAATGCGAAGACTTTTTCGCTCGCATGATATCGTTTCATTGAATATACTGATAAGGCAGCATGATATTGCTGCCGGGCAGTTGGAGGCGAGCATGACTAGGAAGATAAGCAAAACCAGGCGTAAAAAGAAAGATATTTTCTTGACGCATTCGCATTTGCCAAAACAAAGAGAGTCTTTCGCAACAGTGCTTTCACAGGGTGGCTAAAATGTTGCATATCATGACAGATTTACCCAAGATTACGTAACAAGGGAATATCAATAACGAAGAGGCAGTATGTTCAGACAAATGAGACGTTTCAAACAGCAAATTCCCGATTCTGAATGTATCGAGATTCTAAAAACTGAGCCACGTGGGGTTCTTTCTTTAATCGGTGACGATGGTTATCCTTATGCCATACCGATGAGCCACTATTATAGCGAAGATGATCATAAACTTTATTTTCATGGCGCCAAACAGGGACACAAAATCGATGCAATCAAGAACTGCAATAAAGCTTGCTTTTGCGTTTATGATAAAGGCTACAGAAAGCCTGGAGAATGGGCGCTCAATATCAGAAGTGTCGTCGTTTTTGGTCGCATCACGCTGGTGGATGATTTGGAAAAAGCACGAGAGATATGCACCCAAATATCTCTGAAGTTTACGGATGATCAGGATTATATACAAAGAGAGTTACAGTCGGCATTAAACAGAGTCCAATGCCTCGAATTTGAGATTGAACACATAACAGGAAAACTCGTGAATGAATCATAATTCGTCGATTGTTATATAATCCTTCAATAGCACATGCGACATCATTCGTTGCTATCGCGATGTAATACGCACTGGTATGTGAGCTATCGAAGACCGATATATTTGCGGTACTCTATAGTATTATAGATTCAAGATCATTCGGAACCCAAAGTTTTCCGTGAAAACATTCTGTCCCTTCATCTATATATAATTTTTTCCTTTCGGTAAGATTTTTATCTTCTGTATGATAAAGAAGCAAATTCTTTACACCAAGTCTTTCAGCCAAATTACAAACATCCTTGACTGTAGAATGGTGTTTTTCGTAGGGATCAAAAATATCCGCCTGTGAGTAAAGGCAAAAAGCCTCATGCAACATCCATTCACTTCCCACGGCATACATTTCAACTTCCGGTTTTAGAGGTTCATCACCACAACATATCAGCGTTTGATCATTGCGTAGTTCCATACAATAACAAAACTGTTTTGCTTTTGTAGAATGAATATCAAAGAACGTAAATCTGTGACCTATAATATTAAACGAACTACCATCAGATACTTCAACCAAATGGAGTCTTTTATCAATATATGCAGTTTCCTTGTCCCATCGGCTGATTGAAGGAGGAGTCTCCGCATATCATCGCATAATTGCTGTTCATCGTAATTGTCGTCAGTTTGTTGAGTTCGCTGAATATACTCAATTTGCTGAATTTTAATCGGTAAAAATCATTCATTGCAGAAACCTGCACCAGCATTGACAAGGGGGGCTTCCCTCCCCAGTTCATCCCCCCAACATAACTCGCCCGAACACCAATGGCGAGTTTTTTTTGCTAGGGGCGGCTATTACATACGCCGCCCGGCTCCGGCTATGGCTGCTGCACAGCCATACGCCTTCGCATCATATTAATATATAAAAATTAATATTTAAAAAGCCGCGTATCCCGTAAGGGATAGCGGCAACAGGCGAGCCGTATGCACAACATAGGCAGTCCAGAGGACTGATAAAACATGTACGCAATATGAATGACAACTTTTATATATCAACAATTATATTATACAAATCCAAATAAATATCCACAATATTTACAATCAGTCATTTAATATTTCAAGTAGTAGAATCCAAAAATGCCAAGGGAAATGCATAGAAATTTGCAAAGAGAATGAGAGTATATGGCAAAAAGCGCGTGTGCAGATGAATCATACAATCGCCCGGCGTATTGGTCAAGGAACATTCCTTGCCAATAGCCGGGCGCAAAAGGGCGCATCGGCAATGCCGAAAGCCCGACAGCAAGCCGTATGCACCCCAGGGGGTGCATAGGCGAAGCGGTCATAAGATGATAGAATTATGGGCGATAATACCCCGCCGGCAATGTACCGGTACTTGGGGTAACGGTTATCATTTCATTGCCTTTTGCTTCATCGATGGGACAAATCTGGTACAGTGAACCAAACTGGATGCGGAATGTACATTTTTGTGAGGAATTGATTTGTGTACTTCTAGGTATTGTCATGTATTCGATATTATCACCACATGTATGAGAATCACAGAATACATTTTCTATCGCCCGGCTCATCACGCTCCAGTGCATGACAGGCGTAGACGGACTTCCGCAAAGGAACTCAGCCGTGATCTGGCCGCCGTTGAGTTCTCCTGGAAAAACATGAAGATAAGCCTCGCCATAATTGCCATGTTCATTTTCGAGATGTTTAAACCAGCACCAGGAAGGTTTTTCGGATGATGATATACTATTAATCGTTATGGGATATGTGTCATCGGCAGTTAGTTTGGTGGAGGACGTCATGACAATCGGCGCGCCGCCGCCCTTTTTACAGATATAGGACTGAAGACCAAAATTAAATCGATAAGCACATGCCAGTGTTCCGGCAGATGCATTCATACCAGCGCTGAGATATTCGGTTTTTGTGCCGCAATCGGTGCAATTTGTATTTTTATATGCAGTTGCTGTATACCAATCTTTGACAGGCGAGGAAAGGTTACCACAAATCATTTCGGCACTGATTTGATCTTCGGATATATCGTCCGGAAGTTGAATACGTCCATAGCCGCGATCATATTTTTCATCGACGACCCACTGAATATTGCACCATTCGGGCACAGATAAATTATCCACGCACGATCCATTCGATCCGGATGCGAAACAGGTTTGTTTATCGGTACATGTTTTTGACGTCGTCCATTTCCCGCCAGAGCATATCTGCAAAACCTGGTCTTTGCACTGGTATTGATTGTTTGTACATTCCTGTGTCGTCGTCGGCACGCAACCGCCCCCATAATAGGAAGCCATGCATTTTTCATCATCGTTACATGTTTGTTGTTTTACCCAGACGAAATCGCGGCAATTATACAAATCCTGTCCATCGCATTGATAAGAATTTCCGCCGCACTGAGCACATACGCCTGCGTAAGAATTGCAGGTTTCGCCGGCCTGACAGTCTTTGGATAATTTCCAGGAACCGGATTGACATTCATATAAATCGTTGTCCTGACATTTATAACCACTTGTACATTCCGATGCACTGACGCACATTCCAAGTGAGCTGTCACAGGTCTGACTTGAAGAACATGTTTCTATTTCGTTCCATTTATGATTTTTACAATTATATAATTTTTTGCTTTCGCATTTGTATTCATACGATTCGCATTCATGTACGACACATTTTTGTGCCGTGGCATCGCATGTCTGATCGGCGGTACATGTTGCCTTGTCGACCCATTGTCCGCTTTCACATTTGCGCAGGGTAGACAGATTGCACGAATAGTTGCCTTCTGCACATTCGTTGGAGACACATTTGCCAGCAGAAGCGTCGCAGATGGCGCTGCTGCCACAGTCCTTGGAATTGGTATACGTATTATTTTCGCATTTTTTAAGTGTATTGCCATCGCAGGAATAGCCATCTGTACAAACTTGCATACCGCAGGATGCCTTTCCGTTCGAAACGCTGCATTTAGAGCCTTCCTGAACCGACGAGCACAATGTATATTCCCATTTATAATCCTTACAGATCTTTGTACTGGCCTTGCTGTTGCTGCATCCTTCTGCACCATTTTCGCATTCTTTTGCTTTGCAAGAGCCAGTCGTCCCATTGGCAGAGCAAAGTGCCGCACTGTCACACGTCGATTGGGTCACCCATTGATTTTCGACACATTTTTGGAGTTGTGCTCCATCGCACTGGTAGGTATCATCTATGCAAACCAGTGATACGCATGCAGCCGAAGCGGCGGATGATTCCTTACAAACAGGCGTATCGCCGCTGCATGTCGTGGCGTTGCCAAATGCGTTATTTGAACAGGTTTCCAATTTCCCTTTTGAGTTGCATCGCGTGTCGCCATCCGTACAAACGACAGAGATGCACTGTTTTTTGGAATCACTGCACATTTGACTGGAATTGCAGGATTCCTTGATCATCCATGCATTGTTGGTACATTTTTCGAGATTGTTGTTTGCACAGCGATACTGATTTTCTTCGCACACCCGAGGCACGCATGTCTTCATTATATCATCGCAGATGAAATGATTTGGGCAGGCTTGTCCGGAAAGGGTGTTCAAAGCAGTATTGCAAACCAGCTGGGTATTGGCATCCTTACATGCATTTTCAGTACACACAACAGCTTCGCACTGGCTTTCACCATCGCGAGTGAAACACATCTGTTGTTCGGCAGTGCAATCCGTATGGATGGTTCTTCCGTTAATGCACTGAGAAAGATGGGTTTCATCGAGGCATTGCGAGGTGCCATCGGTACAGGTGACGGCGGGTTGAACACATTCTCCGGCAAAGCACGACGCCCCATTCTGGCAAAGCTCACCTTTTGTCCAGTGATAGTCAGAACACAGCATGACCTGATCATCGTCACAATAAGAATCTCCGTTAACGCATTCGACATTCTTTTCGCAGGATTTTGTCGTACCGCTGCAAGTTTCATCGGCGGAACATGTTGCTTTCGTTGTCCAGGCATTTTGGTTACATTCCATCACAGCTGTTGCATCTGTATTGCATTTTATATCGCCCTGCGTGCATCCTTGTCTGCATTCGAGCGTGGCAGGATCGCAGAATTGATGTGCATCGGTATTGCAATTATTCATAGAAAGCCAAACCCCGTTAGCACATGCGAGCACGCGCGAACCATCGACATCGCACTGGCGCGAACCAGGAATGCAGGCATCTGACGGCTTCTGAGGCGTTGACGTATCTTCACATTTTAGCGTTACGGGATTGCAAAGCATACCGTTTGAACACGAGGTTTCTGCCTGCCAGACGCCATCCGCGCAGACCTCAATTCCAGTCAAAGCAGGATAGCACCGGCGCGTGCCTGCAACACAAGGTGAATCATCAGGTATCTGTGTTTCTGGCAGATCCGATTGTTCCACACATTGAGCGAGTGATTCATCACAGATCTGCGAGGATGCGCAAGTCTTGTTGATCATCCAGGTGCCATGAGAACAGTTCATCAGCATACTCTTCCCCTGACAAGCAAAAGTCCCTTCTTTGCACATTCCCTGTGGAATGTCCTGCGTGTCATTATTAGAAGAAGTCTCCGAGCATGCAGCAACGGCAAACGCAATCCAAATGCACAATCCAAATTTTTCTATGTGTCTCATATGTATCTCCAACCAGACAAAGAGAAGCAACAAACATCTCAAAATTGTCAGAATAGAGATTATAGTCGTATTTAAGGTATTATGCGAGCAATGATTTCATCTATATTTTTCACATTTTAGTCGAACAAGCGAATAAAATTATCTATATTTATAATGGTTTTTTTTTAATTATAGTGAGGCCAAATATGCAAAACAAAAACTATCTGTATTTTATTGCTTTAAGCTTTACGATTTTACCCGCATCAGCCTTTGCAACGCCGCCGATATATGCGCCTTGGGAATGCGGTCATGGTTATTCAATAACCCAAGGAAACAAAGGCTCTTACTCTCACCAAGCAGGTAAGAAGGAGCAGTATGCCTGGGATATAGGCATGCCTGTAGGTACCCCCATCGCAGCGCCGGCATCGGGCACGATAACCCATATTAAGCAGGATTCCGATATCAACTGTAACTCATCCTGCAGCCATGCGAACTACGTTGCCATGTCGTTTGACAATGGCGATGCCGCAGTATTTGTGCATCTCAAATACAAGGGAGTACCTGTTTCGATAGGCCAGCATGTCAATCGCGGTCAGATCATAGGCTATTCGGGCAATACAGGCTGGTCAACTGGGCCTCACCTGCATTTTCAAGTCCAGCAGGCGTGTGGCAGCTGGTGGTGCTGGAGCATAGAAACACCGTGGGTAGGCTTTGGCATTCCGCAAAAGGGCAATTGGATAGAGAGCAACAACTGTTGCAGTGAAGAGGTGTGTGATGGCGTAGACAATGACTGCGACGGAGAAGTAGATGAAGGCGGCGTCTGTGCGCCCGATTCGGAAGTACAGTTCCAGGCAATGATGTACGATGTTCAGAATACGGATATCGACGGCGATGGCAAAGCCGATATCTGCGGACGCGGTGTTGCAGGTTATTATTGTGAGCTTTCATCCAAAGGCAATATTGGGGATGCGCCATTGATGGTGACAGAGGTCAGCGATGAAAATGGGTGGAACGGGGATTCAAATTTTCCGACATTCCGCTTTGCCGATATCAACGGCGATGGAAGAGCCGATCTTTGCGGTCGTTCTCATGCAGGCATTCGCTGCTGGCTCTCGAATGGCCAAGGGTTCGACGAAGGCATCAATGGGCCAACCATGGCATCGGATGATGGCTACAACCATGTCAAATACTACTCTACCATTCGCTTTGCCGACATCAATGGCGATGGCAAGGACGATTTCTGTGCGCGATTTAAAGACGCCTTTAAATGTTACCTCTCGAATGGGAGCGGCTTCGAACAGGAAGTTGTCCATCCGGATATGGGTGATCAGCAAGGCTGGGGTGAAGAGAAGTACTATGCGACCATCCGTACAGCAGATATCAATGGGGATGGCAAAGTCGACGTCTGTGCCCGTGGAAGTGCCGGGTTCCGCTGCTGGCCTTCGAATGGCACAGGATTTGATGCGGAATTCCCGATTATTGGCTGGAGCGATGAGTGGGGATGGGGTAACCGACAGTATTACACCACGATTCGAATGCCCGATATCAATGGCGACGGCAAAGCCGATGTCTGTGCACGCGATTCGAGCGGTCTCGTCTGTCACCTTTCGACAGGCACAGCCTGGAGCGACCCCATCCGCGGCCCCGAATGGTCAGACAAATGGGGATGGGATGATTACGACAATTATTCGACACTCATGTACGGAGACCTCAATGGCGATGGCAAAGATGACATCTGCGCCCGTGCCAATGCCAATGTTACCTGCATACTGTCGAACGGCGACAGTTTTGGAACGAGCTATAGCATTGACGCCTTTAGTGACGGCAATGGCTGGAATAAACCGGAACAGTACCGAACATTGCGAATGGCCGACATCAATGGAGATGGCAAATTTGATGTATGCGGCAGAAGTGCCAATGGCGTGGATTGCTACACCTTCAATGGCGATGGTTTTGATGCAGTCACCGAAGGTCCTCGCTGGAAGGATGAGCATGGTTGGGGGAATGTTCAGTTCTATTCGACCCTGCGCATCGGCGGGCCTCGTCCAAAATCCTGTTCAAGACAGACTGAAATCTGCGATGACATCGACAACAACTGTGATAGTCAAATCGATGAAAACTTCGTCTGCTGTACACCATCCGAAGAGATCTGCGATGGTATCGACAACGACTGCGACGGCCAAATCGATGAAAATAGGAGCGAAGAGATCTGCGACAATATTGACAATGACTGCGACGGTGAAATCGACGAAGACAATGTCTGCTGTACACCATCCGATGAGATTTGCGATGGTCTCGACAATGACTGCGACGGCGAAATCGATGAAAACGATGTCTGTTTAGAATCAGGTGAGGATGACACATCGAACCACGACGATGACTCAGGCAACGGAAATCAGCAAGATGACGACAACCACTCCAATGATGGGAATGGCTCTGATCTCAATGATGATAAGACGGAGACCCAAACAAATACTGCCTCAGAAAGCGACTGTTCGAGTGTTCCACTTCGCAAATCACCGAATTCCTCACCATTTGCCATCTTGTTTGGCATCCTAAGCGGATTGGGATTCATGATGGTACGAAGACGAAAACAATGATAATCCAGAATGCATAATGATTGGAATCGGTACCCAACAGGGCTTTTGGCTTCAGCAAAGAGAAGTCCAAAAGCTCTTGTAAATACAGGAATTCAGTTTTTTCAACGTTTTACTGCCACAGCAGAAGAAATTTGAACGTTCACCGAAGGGAAAGCATCATGAAAAAAGGGATATGTGCAATTGCGATCATACTCTCATGCATTCTATGCGTATTCGGATGCAATGAAGAAAGCAAAGAATACTCCGTTCCCCAAACGCCTGGCGATGGTACTACAGATCCGGAGGGATGTAATACCAACACAAAGATTTGTGCGAATGGCATTATTTATAAGTGTGTTGATAATACATTTGTCGAGGAATCCGAATGCAAATCCCACGCATGCCTAAACGCAACGGAATGCAAACTAGGGGACGGATCCAGTCCTGAGGAGCCTCACAATCCTCCCGATGGAAAATGCGAAAACTCCGAACCATCCTGTCATGATGGTGAAATACAAAGCTGCCAGGATGGCAATCTCATCACCGAAAAATGTGAATCTGGCGCGTGCCTGGACGAAACATCCTGCAAGGTCGCATGCACGGCAGATGTATGCAGCGATGGCAAATTACAAAAATGCGAGAATGACTTTTTACAAGCTCCCGTTGCATGCGATACCGGTGCATGCCTGGACGAAACAGCCTGCAAGGTCGCATGTACAACAGATATCTGCAGTGATGGCATTTGGCAGAAATGCGAGGACGGCACCCTGAGCATGCCCACTGCATGCGATACAGGCGCATGTCTGAACGAAACAGCCTGCAAAGTCACATGTACGACAGATGTATGTAATGACGGCAAATTACAGAAATGCGAAGACGGCACTCTAAGTGTCCCCGTTGCTTGCGATACAGGTGCATGTCTGGACGAGAATTCCTGCAAAGTTTTATGCACGGAAGATGTATGCAATGACGGCAAATTACAGAAATGTGAGGGCGGTTTCCTAAGCGCCCCTACGGCGTGCGAAGCCGGCGCATGTAAAGATGCAGCATCATGTGCAGCACAATGCACCGCCAATGTCTGTGATGACGGCACATTTACCAAGTGTGTCAACGGTGCAGCCTCGGATCCAGTCAAATGCCAAAGCGGAAAATGCGGTACAGATACATGCCGCAATACTGAGGATTTCGAATCAGGCAAAATGGGAGGAACTAAGAAAAAAGTCAGAGCACACGGGAAACAAAAAACGACGGACGGCTACGAGGCAGATTTCTATCCTGATGGCGTCTATACGAGCAAAGCAGTCATCGTAGACGGTGCAGGCCTGAAATGGAGTGCCAAATACGCGAACATCGTAAGTTCCAAAATTTGGCCATGGGAAGACAGAAAACTAACGAGCAAAGGTATTGCCCTTCTCCGCTATGAAAATCCATCCAGTCTTTCCGCAACTCTTCCCAACGGGATTGGCAGTATCTCGTTAAAAGCACAACCCTGGTTTACCTGCTCAATCAACAAAGCGAGGGTTCTCATTTACATCGACGGCAAGAATTGTAATTCGAAAGATAAATACAAAACAGACGGCAAATACAACTATGTAGAATATAAATGCGACAATATTAATAAACCTGGGCCTGTCGAACTTGAAATCAAATATGATGGGTATTATTCAGGCGCAATTGATGATATTACCTGGACAGATTATTTTGAATAGCAATTAGGGGGAGCGAATTCTCCCCCTTTTTTGTGTATAATATTTAAACTATTTTTTCGTTGAACAAATCCCTGAAGAATTCCGGTCTGTGAAAATCTGGCTTTGGTGTATCAATCGGGAATGCCATTAAATAATGGGGGATTTGTGCATTCGATGCACATTTATACAGATTGCCACAGACAGGTTCTGCATCTCCAATGCCAACTAAATCCAGTGGTATGATAATATGGATAGTCCATCGAATGATCGATAGATGAGGTGCGCGTGATCGTATGTAGAGTTCTCTTTTAAATGCACTGTAAAAGGCCGTATCCATCTGCGAGCGATTCTGGCGCTGGCTGCCAAATTCGGCCAGAGCAACGCCATTGCTGTTGCATTCAAAATTATAATAGCCGCCGCGATTCGGGGATGAAATAAAGACTTCGACGCAACTGTCCTGCCAGCAGGGATCGCCATTATGTCTGTGTTCTCCCCGATAACAGGATTCCGGTTCGGTTATATCAAACAGAAACGAAAGCATGCCATTATCCCGTGTCGCATCACAGGTGACATAGGGAATCACACCATTTGGGAACAGAGTCCAAGCCATGATCCTGGCTTTTTCGCATAATACATCGGATTGGACGTTATTTGGCCATTGTGGATTGGGTTGAAGATGGTATTTCATGGCAATATGTCAATCTATTAATATATATTACGCTGCGTATTGCCGCAGGCAAAAGCGGCGTGCGCAAAGCGTATTTCACCGCAGGTGAAATAGCGTGCGCCTCCTACCTTTCCAACTCGCGAGGGGCATTCTGTGAACTGCTGGATTTGGCAGTTTGAAGCTGCTGAGCCGTTGCATTTGCAGCAGCTTTTCGGCCACCGATCTGTCTATTGAGTGCTTCGATACAGGATGCGATTTCGGTGGTCGGTGCCAGTTCATAAGCCTTTTCATAAGCGCGATTGGCGCGTCTGAGCAAAGACTGTGCATTGGTCATACGATAGAGCTCAAGGTAAGAATTGGCAAGATAAAGCCATGCTTCATCATCACGCGGATTGAGTTGAACGACTTCATTTAAATGGCGAATTGCGCGTTCAATTTTGGACTGTGTCAAGGGACGTGCCAGAGCGAGTGTGATACCGAGATTGGCCAAGACCGACTTAATGGCTTCGTAATCTTCGATTTTGCGAAGCAGGTTCAAAGCATAGTCGAAGCTCGAAATTGCCGCGTCATCATTACCGATTTCTCGGTACGTCATTCCCATAAGGTTGAGCGCCTGAGCGAGCAGAACTTTTGGGAAATTGGCTTGCTGCACACGTGCAATCAGAGGATCGATAAACGGTTCGATAGTACGCAGCACGGCATCATGGTCACCTTCATCATAAGCCGAATGGGCATAGTCGAGCATTTTTGCAAAGAATTCCTTAGGCATTTTCATAGGATGAATGCGTGCAGGAACATAATTTTCGGCATCTTCAATATAATTGAAGAAAGCCCCATCACTTTGCTCGATATATACACATGATTTTGGAATATTAAAAGCTTTGCAGAATGCATTAATATGTGCATAGCATTCGGGTGATGCATCCGGATTATCTGCGAGCACAATAAATATATTTTTTTTATTGAGAACGTCCGTCAGCAATTCGATAGCCTTGTCGACATGCTGTACAGGTGTTTCGAGCGGTTCAAAAATACATACGGCACGTTCGCCAATACGTTGTGCGACGGCCCCATGAGACAGGGTAACACTTTGACGAGACGTTTTAAGTGCATTCAGAGCGACGAGAATATTAGACTCATTGGTCAGATTGCGAGCTCCTCTGGGAACCGAGTGATGTGCAAGCAAATGTTCGAAATAGCGAATACCGAGTGCGCAAGCGGAATCCCCGAGAATTCTTGGTTTGGGTTCGGCAATGGCATTGTTCTCGTGCAACGCCTGCATCTGCTGCACCTCCATTAACGAAGCGAGTCTCATCTGTGGCATCGTAGAGTGTGCCTGTGAAGTCTCGCTCCAATCCTCGTCATCATCCAAAGCGAGTTGTTCTGCCAAAGCATCCAGCGCATCACCAGATGGCATCAAATTTTGAGGAACAGCGAGTTCAGGATCGGCAAAAGCATCGAGATTGATCGAGATTTCATCCTGCATAACAGGCAAACTGACCTGGGTAACCGCACCAGGATGGAGTTTTCGATTTCCAGCGCTTTTTCCTTTTTGAGATAGTTGAGGCTTCTTTTCGGGGGAAAGCCAAACGATCGCCATAATCGCAGCCATTGCGATAAAAGCGAACCCCAAAATAAGCATACTCAAACTAAACATTCTCTCTGGCCTCCATGCCCCGAGAATTACCATCTTATAATGTTAGCGCATCCGTGCATTTGTGTTTCTGAGAAACACGGGGAGCGCTTGTAGCACATTACTGAACAAAAGACAAAAAAAGAGTGTTTGGGATTACTGAGCAATGAGCAATTGAATCAGGAGAACCAAAGTGGAATTCAGCAGCCTGATGCCTGAGTTGACTTGGCTTCAGGTCTTTGCATAAACCAAAGGTGGTGAGTAGCAACGTCAATAAAATCAGAATGAGGAATAATGATTGCGCTTCTTTTAAAACTCTGATAATGAAGCGCGGGCGTGTGGCTATATTGTCGCACGCATAGATTGTGAATCATCGACCGAATTTCGGTATTTTTTTCGTATTGAGGAGAACCTTAATTATGGACAGAATCCCTTGGGAGTATTTCATTCTGCGCAGACACATCGACAACATGGGACTGATCAATTACTACATTGGCGATTCAAAACAAGAAGCGTGTTCAGCCAACTCGGATGAATCGAAAGTACTCGGCATTTTTGGTCAGCACGGCTATGAGCTTTGCTGTGTACAGTACCTTCGCACAGGCGACACCAAATATTATTTTAAACGTCCAGCCAAAGCCTAATTATGAACGCCTTGTCTGAGTGTGATTCATTTCTTGTTTAGTCCTTTATTATTGGAGCTGCTGACAGATGGCACGTGTAACCGTTGAAGACTGTCTTGAAAAAATCCCCAATCGCTTTGCCATGGCACTATTGGCAAGCAAGCGTGCCCGTGCACTTCTTCAGGGTGCAGAGCCGACACTTGAAACAGACAACAAACCCTGTGTAACGGCACTTCGTGAAATTGCAGAGGGTACAGTACATTGGGATCTCCCTGTGGAAGATATTCTTTCGGGAAATATTCCTGAAACGAAAAAGAAACATCATCGTTCGAGAAAATCATAGGTAAACGTCTGCTTTCCTTTTGATATGCGCCGCTTTTTGAAAGCGGCGTTTTTGTAGGAGGGATAATGGGTTCAGGTTTATTGAAATGGCGAACACTGTTATGCACTTGTGCATTCGTGTCATGTAGTGCCCTGTTAGGTTCGTTCATGCCCGAAGCAGCCCATGCCCAATCGGAGGATACGCGTGTTTTCTGGCAGATCCAATACGACAAACAATTGAGCGAATCCAAACGCACCGAAGTCCAATCCGCCATCCTGCAAACTCTATCGCGAGCAAAAGAACGGCACTTTGCGAGCGATAAAATTATCGAACAAAAAATAAAGAAAGAAGGCGTCAATTTTCCTGAGTGTTTCGAGGAAGGCATGCCCTGCAACATGGGGGGAGCCTTTTTACTCGATGTCCACAACGTCGATGCTTATGCCAAGGCATTGTTTTCGAACGATGGCAAAATGTGGACCATCGATCTCACGCTTTACCGCAGTTTGTCTGCAACGCCATTGCATGTCAAACAAAGCGGGGCTTCGCTCACCGATTTGATGCAAAAGGTAACTGGATCCATTTTTGAAATGGAAGCCGGATTGGAAATGACAAGCAATGTGCCCAATGTGGAAGTATATATCAACCAAAAGCTCATTGGCACCACCCCGCTTACCATCAAAGCTCCGACAGGCGACCAGATTGTAACTTTCAAAAAAGCCGGATACGTCACCCAAACCTGGGAATTCACAGCCGAAAAAGGCAAGCTCTATACAAAGAATGTCGAGCTTGAACCCGAAGTGACGCAGCTCACAGTTTTGACGACTGCACCGGATGCCCACATTTATATCGATAACCAGGAATGGGGCATTTCCAACGAAACGCATGACATTCTTCCCGGGGATCACGTTATCGAAATTCGTTCAGACACCCATCACGATTTTTCCCAGGATTACAAAGTCTATCCAGGAACACCTCAAACCATTCAGGTTGCTCAGCTTCCGAACAGCGCATCTCATTGGGACATTCGTCATGCGGGTATTTTAAAATACCGGTTCTCGACAACTCTGGGCTATCATCTTGGTGTTCAAAAGCTCAATATGCCCAATGCCAAAAAGAATGGTTTTGCACCAGATTTCTCAGAATCCGTGACATATCATGGAATTTCCTGGGCACTCAATTATGAAGCGCCCTATTGGGGGATATCCATTTTCCGTCTGGATATTGGCGGTGCCCATCCCGATAAAACATTCTATATCGATACACTCCAGACCACCCCGGACAATTCGGTATTCGTAGGTTTTTATCCAGCACAGCTCAAAGCACACTATACCTTTTGGGTCATGCAGGCGGAGGCGACTTTTGGTGTTGGCCTAAGCTACTTTAAACTGAATGCCAAAAATGAGGAGAATTCTAAGTTTGCGCTTTCACAGAAAGCATTCTCACTCGATTTTTCGCTTGGAATCAAATACTTCATGAGCGAAGAATCGTTTGTCATGCTTGCCTATGACCTGCAATATGATGCGATATCGCATTCCAAACCACGCAATGGATTTACAGCGGCATTAGGTCTGCAGATTCCGCTTTTGATGCGTTCCGCAGAAGTCCCCAATCCGGAAGATGCATCTCTGGAATTGCAGGATAACGAGCCTCAGGCAGAAGAAGCCTCCAATGTCCCTGCCACACCTCAAGATCAGGAGCAAAAGCCATGATTCTTTTACTAAAAAAAGTATTACATGTCGTGGTTTTGTCTTTGGCATTCTGTTTGCCACTCTCACTTGCTTACGCACAATCGAGTGCACAGGAATATTTTGAGCAGGGCAACAGTCTATATAATCAAAAGAAATATGCAGAAGCCGTAGCTTCTTATCACCGTGCCATCCAGTTGCAGCCACGCACACAGGCAAAAGCCTACCTTAACTGTGCCCGTGCTTATACTCAGCTCGGCCAGTATCCAGCTGCTGTATATTATTATGGTTTTTATGAGAAAGTAGCTGCGGATGCAGCTTCTGACCGCAAATTTAATGCCGAATATAAGGCCGCCCAAAAAAAGAACAAAAGCGGTAATTACATTCGGGACAATGCCCAAAACACCGTATTAAAACAACTTGAACAAACGATACAAGCGGGTGGTCCCTTTTTAACTCAGCAGGGCAACGGCGCATTTGCTTATTATGATGTGCTCATCCGGGCGGGCTATGCGGAACCAGATCTCTATGAATTACAACAAAAACTCGTATTGGGCATGAGTGAAGAGATCGAATCGGAAATTTTACCGCCCCCCAATCAACCTCTCCCCAACTTCGACCGAACGGGCTGGGAATATATTCGAAACAAAATAGCACGTCTGCGCCAGTTTTCGGATATATCTCCCAATACATCCCGGTTGTCAGCCATCGAATCTATGGCTTATGCATGGGAAGCCTATTACAAAGGTGATTATGCGACAGCCCAAAAGCAATTTGATGCAGCCTGCAGTTCAACGCCTGCCATACCTGCAGCTTATTGGGGAAGAGTCATGCTCACATTCCAGCAGGGCAATACAGATATTCTTATCAATATGATATCCGAAACAGAAAATGTCTATCAATCATCCAATATTGATGGCACCGCACCATTTTTTGCACTTCTGAAAGCGAAGGCCTATCAGAATCTTGGCGATACAGCCAGCAGTCTAAAATGGCTGAAAGTCATGAATGAGGCTTTTTGATGCGCACTGAGGAAGTTTTCAACAAGCCAGGTCTTGAGCCTCCACTTGAGACCATCGCGCATCTTCCACCCTGCCCGCGCGAGCTTGTACCTCTTGGAATTCAACATTCTCTTGGATGGCGCATATTAGTCATCATATTATCCTTTTTAACATGTGCTATTTTTACCTATTACAGCTTTAATCAATATATCGAAACTGCCGGATTTTTAAGTTTATTCAGCATTTTTGTTATATTTCCTATTTGTATTTTTTTTGTACCCTGGTATCTCATTTCAACTTATCAGAGCCGGGTTCATTCTTTTAATTATTATAAAAAAATCTATCGAAATGGTTTATCCTGCGTAGGTTCCGTTACAATTTTGACTCAAATCACCGGCACGGATCACGACAATCATCTCATCGAAAAGACCTGGACATCACCTTTTTCCAAAGTTCGTGTAGATTATACATTTCCCGTCGATAATACAATTCGAACCGGAACCATGATGCTAAAATCCCAAACGGTCGAATACTTATCCATCAACACGGAAATATGTATTCTCTATTTAAAAGAAGACCCGACACAGAGTATGATATTCCCCATACCAGGGAATGAATTTTTTAATCTGGGCAAAAAATAATATTTTTGGCTCGCCTAAAGACGTGTCACGACACGTCTACGGCTCGCCGGACGCCGCTATTGCCTGCGGCAATACGCTGCGTCATCTTATTGTGGTGAGATGTGCAAGGCACGCCTGACACAACAATTCCCTTCGGCAAAAAAAGCTACGATTTGAAGCCACTATTCTTTGACTTCATCATCGGCAGGTTTGGCTTCATCACCGGCAGGTTTAGCATCATCACCGGCCTCTTTCAGAGCATCTCCCATACCTTCAGCCATTGCGCTAAAGAGAATGGTCATTACGATTTTTCCAAGCTTTTCCTGAGCATCTTTAAACTCTTTATTATCTTTGCATTTTTCTGTGACAGCTTCGATCTTTTTCTCATCAAATTTATCTTTATATTTTTTCTCGAGTTCATCCATCATGCCTTCCATCTTAGGATCATTCTTATTCTCCTTGGCCTTGGTCATGAATTCGTTAAATGTAGTAGTAAACTCAGCTTTATTCTTATCAATATAAGCATCCAGTTCCTTACCAACTTTGGAGCAGTCATTTTCGTTACTTGTAAGGATTTTGGCATAACCTTCGACCATGCCCATGAGTTTTTCTTCGGGCGATTTAGAACAACCGGCAATAAACAGCAAAGCAGCGAGTGCACACAAGATCAGAGCAAACAAACGATTTGTCATATTATTCTCCTTAAAGATTGGCACAATTGCCAATATTAGTTTAATTTTATTCCCATTATGGCGAGGTGTCAATTCAAATAGCTCGATCACCACCCATGGCAGTAACTATTCAGCCCTTGGAGAATCTGCAATTTCATCTGCATGAACCGTTCTCGTAATGCTGAATTCTGAATACAGAATGCAGAATGTTTTCCCAAAGCCAAAGGAAAAGGCCTACAATCCTCGTTTTGATGCATTCATCATTCTTAATTCAGCATTCAACATTTGAGAGGATTGCGCCTTGGTCATAAGACAATCCTCTGTGACTGAATAGTAACTCATGACACAGCTTATGCTTCACTTATCTAATTAAAAATAATCGTCTTATTGTGATAGGTGAGTATTTTGCGTTCTATATGTTTAGTGACCGCGCGTGAAAGAACAATTTTTTCGAGATCACGTCCTTTCAGAACGAGTGATTCCGGGGTATCGCGGTGTGTAATACGCACGACATCCTGTTCAATAATAGGACCTGCGTCGAGATCGGCAGTAATATAATGACTGGTTGCGCCAACAATTTTGACGCCGCGTTCCCAGGCCTGATGATAAGGTTTGGCACCGATGAATGCCGGTAAAAATGAATGGTGGATATTAATGATTTTATGCTGATATTCCTGAATCATTTGATCGCTGATGATTTGCATGTATCGCGCAAGAACGATGAAAGAGATATTTTCTTTGCGGAGAAGTTCCATCTCGGCCTGTTCAACTTCGGCCTTGTTGGAATGATCCTTGTTAATAGACCAGACGTAATAAGGAATTCCAAACTGATCGGCGATGTAGCGCAAATCCTCGTGATTGCTTACGATACATGGAATTTCGACATCCCATTCACCGGCTTTGTAACGCGCCAGCAAATCGTAGAGACAATGGCTCATTTTGCTCACAAATATGGCCATACGCGGTTTATCTTCGCTAAAGTAAAGACTAAAAGTCATCTGATATTTCTGAGCATAAAGCGTGTCGAAATAATCCTGGATTTTATCGCGGGGAATGATGAAATCGGTGAGATCCCATTCAAGGCGCATAAAGAACATATTATCGATATGATCGACATATTGATCGAGATCAACGATGTTTCCATGATTATCGGTAATAAATTTGGTGACATCCGTGATGATGCCATGAGCATCCGGACAATGCAAAAGCAATATGGCAGTTGGTGATTTCATTTGAATCCTTTTTTCAATGGAGGATCGTTTTTTTTGTATCCAAAGAAAAGTTTTCCACCCAGCCCCTTTTTAAAAGAAAAACAATGGTTGTTTTTCAAGGGAATCATGATCTATCTTTGGGGACTATCATGTCATTCTTAGCGAATGACTTGCAGGTGTTATTAACACAAACGGGTTGTGATTTCACGTTTTAAAGCCGCGCGCGTATTCCCGCAGGGGATAGCGAGCGGTGAAGCCGCGTATCCGGCGCAGCCGGATAGCGGCGAAAGAAGCGCGCATTGCCGGAAGGCAAAAGCGCGAACAGGGCTACCGCATTTACTTTTCCGGGGCTCTGCCCCGGACCCCGCCAAAGGGCTGAGCCCTTTGGAATCCGCAAGCATTTTAAGTTTTTGCTTTTACTT
>DGWW01000176.1 GCA_002395385.1 Myxococcales bacterium UBA4248 | reverse complement strand
GAAGGAAAACATATCATCTGCGGCGGCACGACATCATCGATTGCCGCAAATTATCTGGGCAAGCGTGTTATGGCAAGCCTGAACTTTGATAATTCCGGGATGCCGCCGATTGCCGAAATAGAAGGCGTCGATCTGGTGACCGAAGGCGTTATCACGGTCAATAAAGTCGTTGAATATGCCAAAGACCATCTGGGCAAGAACGAGCTTTATGATACCTGGAGTCGTGGGCGTGATGGTGCATCCAGAATCTGTCAGCTCCTGTTTGAAGAAGCCACAGATATCAATTTTTATGTCGGGCGCGCAATGAACCCGGCGCATCAGAACCCGGAACTGCCTATAACTTTTAGTATTAAAATGGCCATTGTGGAAGATCTGGCCAAATGCCTCAAGCAAATGGGTAAACGCATTAAGGTGAGCTATTTCTAATTATATATATAATGTGCGGCGTATTCGCAGAATAGCCGCACGGCGCAAGCGTATGGCGCAAGCCATAGCAGCGCCATGTAAAAAAAGGAGCATATCATGCGCGTATTTGATACAAAAGTTCAGCATCTTAAATATAAAGTTTTGCGGGAAGTTGCACGCCAGGCGTGGGCAGGGACTTTGCTGCAGAATATGCTCGATATTCCAAAAATCATTGTACCGGGTAAAGTGCCGACGATGCGTTGTTGCGTCTATAAAGAACGTGCGATCCTTGCAGAGCGCGTTAAGATTGCGATTGGCGGCAATCCGGCGAATCCAAATATTATCGAAGTAATAGATATCGCCTGTGACGAATGTCCTGCTGCCGGTTATTCTGTTACGGATTCCTGCCGCGGATGCCTTGCGCACCGATGCGAAGATGTATGCAAACGCGGTGCAATTTCATTTGATCACAATTATGTCGCGCATATCGATAAGACCAAATGTATCGAATGTGGTCAGTGCGCAAAAGTATGTCCTTATACCGCAATTGTCAATCGCAAAAGACCTTGCCAGAATGCCTGCAAAATCAAGGCAATCAATATTCGCGAGGATGGCGCAGCCGAAATTGATAATTCCAAATGTATATCGTGTGGCGCATGTGTCTATCAATGCCCGTTTGGTGCAATTATGGATAAATCATTTATTATCAATGTTATTGATATGATACAAAAGAGCCAGGATAATACAAATTATAGAGTCTATGCGGTGATTGCACCGTCGATTTCGAGCCAGTTTTCGTATGCAAAACTCGGGCAGGTCGTGTCTGGCATTAAAGAATTAGGATTTCACACCGTCATTGAAGCCGCACTTGGCGCGGATATGGTCGCTGCGGCAGAATCTCAGGAACTCGCCGAAAAAGGCTTTTTGACGAGCTCTTGCTGCCCCGGATTTGTAGATTATATTAAAAAGTCATTCCCGGCACTCGTTCCCCATATTTCTCATAATCTTTCGCCGATGGCCACACTCGCCAAATGGATCAAATCGCGCGAACCGAATTGTAAAATTGTATTTATCGGGCCATGCACAGCAAAAAAGGCCGAAGTCCAGCTCGAAAAAGTCAAACCCTATGTCGATGCGGCCATTACATTTGAAGAATTGCAGGCTTTAATCGACAGTAAAGACATCGACCTGACCAAGCTTGAAGAAGATGTACTCGATAATGCTTCCTATTTCGGGCGCATTTTTGCGAGAAGCGGCGGCCTTTCGGATGCTGTTGCCCAGGCGCTCAAGGAACAATCGATAGAATTCGACCTGAAACCCTGCGCCTGCGATGGTATCGAAGAATGCAAGATGGCCTTGCTTAAGAAGAGCAAGAACCTGCTGGATGCCAACTTTATCGAAGGTATGGCTTGCGTCGGCGGATGTATCGGCGGGGCCGGATGTCTCACGCATGGTGAAAAGAACAAAGCTCAGGTCGACAAATACGGCAGAGAGGCTATGGAAAAAACGATTTCATCGGCTATCAGTATTTTGAAGATGTAGGATATATATATTTATATGTTGCTCGCTTTGAGACGTGTCATGACACGTCTCTACAGCTCGCTTGAGGCCACGATACGCGGGCGTTTGTATATTTGGGCGTATGGCTTTGTCTGCTGATTTTGCTGATATTGTACATCCTCCTGAGCGGTTCCTGATTAGTCCAAAACATTTTCATAACCATTCGAATGTTTGTATGGATGATATATTAAAAATATTGATTCGCTCCGAGATTAAATGGTTCTTCCGGATTGTCATTCATACCATCCAGAATATTGGTAGGCTCACCATTGATGGTATTACCTTCGGCTGTTCCATTGACATTTTTAAATGCATAACCTCCGGTTTTCCTGTCCACATCATTGCCAATCAGGCGTAATTCATTCATATCGATAGCCGATAACATGGCATTGACAAACTTGTTGTTCTTAACACATGTTTTGTTTCGATTGGATAAATAAGCACGTGAATTCTTAATCGTATTATTAATAAATATATTTGGTGAATCCATGTCGTATTTTTTGCCGTATTGGACAAAAACGAGCTTGGCTCCATTTGCATTGGAACAGGCTTTTTCGAAAGTATTTCCTACAAAGATCTGAGTTGTGTTCGCATCATTCACAAACAGGCCATCTCTTTGGTAGGTGAGATCGCCGCTCGAAAATGTATTGTATTCAATATGTAAATTTTTGGTGTCGGCATTGACGACATCACCACCATAGTTATCGTGGAATTTATTATGATCGATAATGATATCGGCATTCTTCTGGCCTGCACCTTCGAGATCGATACCAAACTGAGGGTTGGTGCCTTTAATATGGTGAATTTCATTGCCGGAAATGCGAATGCCTATGCCGCCAACGATGGATAATCCCTGGCGTCGGTTGTTCCATATATTTGAATTTGAAATCGTAAAATTGGTAGAAGACAGGAATTGAATTCCGTCACCGGTGCTGCCGCTCATATCGGTGTGATGTACATGGATGCGGTCTGCATGTTTTTGTATACAAATCAGACTGCAGTCTTCATCTGTCCAGGGCAGGCTTTGATATGTATGTTCATCTCGGTCACCGATGAGTTTGCCGCCTTCGATATAAACATCCTTGCGGCCTGCTGCGTCGATAATGCAATACTCATGTGCCCGATTTGGAACGATTTGCAGTATGGTGTCTTCACTCATAATGAATGACATGCCATCAAGTACAAGAATGCCTTCCATGAAATTGTCAGGAATTGCATCAGGGATATAGTAACCAATGGCATAATGACCGGCAGGCAGAACGACGCGCTCGTATCCATTCTCTTTTGCCCATTTGATGGCAGAACTGATGCCTCTTGTCGTCGTCTCGGCTTTTTCTGGGTCATACGTATTGAGGATATTCCAACGATCCAATTCAATCGTATATTCTTTGCATTTTTCCGGGATTCTGGGCAGCTCAACAGTTGGGTGCTTGGGAACATCCCATTCTGCACATTTTTCTGTAATATCTTCGAGTACCGGTAGTTTGAAATCTGTCATGCAAGTGACAAGTCCATCATCGGGTTGTTCGTTATTTCCCGGTTGT
>DGWW01000024.1 GCA_002395385.1 Myxococcales bacterium UBA4248 | reverse complement strand
AGTTCCTTTGGCTGTCAGGGACCGGAAGAGAGTATAACAATCGACCGACTGCCCGCAACAAATGGCGATAGTTACGAGGTGAATCTGATCATGCTCTCGGAACTTTCCGGAAGAATTTTGCCGCAAAAAATTAGAAAAATTGATATTGCCAGGGACAGCGGTAATAATTATTGTTTAAAAGCCTCTTTAGACAATAATACGTGTATACGTGAAGCGCGCCTTAATGAATTTATTGAAGAGCAAGATGATAATAAAACAATATATATCAACCCATATAAAGGGATAACACCAACGACCGATTCAAGAATCGAATGCATTGCCAACAAAGAGAATTTCTTTGAATGTACACCCTATTTTTCTGGCATGGCAATGATCGAAAAAATATGGAATGATCTGTTTGAACAAAATGAATCATCCATTCATATTGGCAATGGCGACAATTATGGTGTTTCAAATGGGTTTTCAAAAGACAATCATAATGTGCCGACTATTTTGGCGCTCAATCAGCTTGGATTTGATGTCGATACATTTGGGAATCATACATTCGATGACAGTGACAGTCTGTCTATGCTGCGTGATAATATCGATAAAGCCCAGTTTAGTTTTACAGTGTCGAATTTGTCGAATATTATTCAGAACCTGAACAAGGTAAACACTTATAAGATTGTATCTATACCCTCCAGCAAGAAGAATGAAAGACCGTTGCAAGTAGCGGTTGTCGGTGCCATCGACACATCACTCGGTGACACCATCAGTACGGGATATATGGGGACATTGACAACGACTTCCTACTGCGACACAATCTATGCAATGGAAGATGCATATAATATGAATGCGCGTGCCTTTGTCATTTTGGCCCATGTTTTTTCCTACCGACCGGAATGCCTGTCGCTGTTTATAAAGACACTGCACGATGCTTTACAGTATTATGGCCCCAATGCGCCATGTCAAAACAGCAGACTGATTATTTCAAATGAAATGCTCGAAGAGACAAAAAAAACGCGAAAGGAAATCACAGCAAACGACCTGAGAAAAGAGATTAGAAAAAATATTTTTAACAATATTCTTGCGATTTTTAATGAGGAAGGGGATACACCCATTTTTTCTTCAATCACAGATTATGATAAGTTTTTAACATACAATGATAATGCTAAAGACTCAAATTCAAACCTATTTATAAAAAACAACATCCATACCAAAAATTATTATAACGACGCAGAGTTTAAGCGAACTTTCCTTAATGATTATTATCAATTTAAATATACCCATAAGCAAGACTCCAGCGCAGAGGATGAAAATACAGAAAGTCCCTTATTATATATTCAGTTTCCAGCCAAAGGATCACACACCGCAAAAGTATCCTTTACGATAAAAGCCGATCAAACTATCGTTAATGATAAAACCGACACCATTGCAAAGACTTATCAGTCTCAACTCAAAAGCATTGAACTCGAACCAGTATTGTCCTCTGGCAATGCCCAATTCACAGATGACACACACAATAATAAAATACTTACAGACAAATATGATTATACAACCTGTAATACAGATTTATATAAATTTGAATCGACCTATCAATTAAAGGAATGCAATCTCTATTTCAATGATTATGTGAATTATCTAAAAACGGGCAAAGATAAGCCAGATATTAACAACTGCTTCAACGAAGTTGGCTGTGTCATCAGCTATGACAAAAAGAATTGCAAAATCAGACAGCCTTCTACCGCCATGAGGACCAAGGATCTGGAAGAATTGTTTTCTTGTCTGTACAATGTCACGCTCTGGGAATACGACAGCAAAACAAAAACACTCGATAGAACTTCGATTTGCAAATTTAAAAATTATATGATTGCAGGTGAAAACCGAAACTACGAGACAAGAGCTTTTAGCACATTTATCGGCAATTTTATTACTGATATTGTTCTAAATGAACTAAAGAAAAGAGAGACCGACAAATATGATCTAACCATTATGAATTCCGGTACGGCAAGGGACACCTCCGATTTTGTTGAAATTGACACTGAATTTTTTAAAGATTATTTTCCTTTTGAAAATAACTTGTACTCAATTGATTTAAATGTACAACAGCTCCATGATTATATTGAATATGGTTTAAATCCGGAAACAGATGGCGGTTTTCCAATCTTTTCTGGGATTAAGGTGTATTACCATGAAAAACAAGATGAAGAATTTAAAAAGGATCAGACCGATCCCAACAATTCTAAACCGGAAACCACTATAAAGAAAAAGATTGTCGAGATATGGACAACAGATCAAAACAATGAAGTTGTCAACCCCATCTATCTTGAACGCTGCGACGGAAACAGCTCTTACGAGCAATGTATCAAAAACGAGACCTGTTGTCTGAAAGAGAATAAATCAAATCTTTGCAACAACGATACGTGCAAGAAAAAAATGAGTTCTCCAGACACCAAATCAACCTATAAAGTCGTCATTACTCAATATATGACGACCGCAGGAGACGGCTATCCGACCTATAAGAATACTGAAATAAAAATGAACAATATACCTCTGACAATTACAGGCCTCATCAAAGATGCACTTACTGATGGCAGAAATTCAGATGACCATTCATGTGGTTTAAAAATAAATGAAGATACAACACTTAGCACAGAAGAATTATTAAAACTTCTTTTAAAAAAGCATCTTTTTTCAGATGAAGATATTATAAAAAATGATGACTATCATAAAGATAAAGTAAATAACAACTGTGTGGCTACCCAGGGCGACCTTTACAAAGAGCTCGCGCAACAAGACGAAACATTTAAAAGATACTGCAATTATCCAGAGCCGAATTCATAGGAAGGATAAGATTTGATATGAAAACTTCAAAATTCTTAATAATCCTCTTTCTGACAACCCTTGCGACAATGATTTCGGTTCACGCGCAGGCACAAATTGGACCGGATCTGGTGCCGCCCGGACTTGAACCCAATCATCCGCTCGATTCCTATACAATGACAGGTTCCAAAAAGCTTGTCGACGACTGGCGATACGAAGCAAGTTGGGAACTCAACGCAAACGACGTGGTCTTTTCGGCAGCTAAAAAACGTCAGCTGATCAGCGAAGCACCTTCGACCATCCACGTCATTACCGACAAAGACATTGCGGCTCACGGCTGGCGTTCATTAGCAGAGATTCTTCGCTTTGTTCCCGGCGTACAGACCATGACCACCAAATCGCAGTTTCAGTCCGTCATGATCCGTGGTCTTGTCGGGACTGAGGACAACAACTCGCGAATCCTGTGGCTTCAGAACGGCGTGCCCATGAACGATGTTCGCGACTCTGGAATTTGGCTTGATGAAACCTATCCTGTCGAAATGATCAAACGTATCGAAGTCGTGTTGGGCCCAGGATCTGCACTTTATGGTTCGGGCGCTTTTCAGGGCGTTGTCAATATTTTCACGAAAGATCCGGCTGACATCGAAAAATACGGAGAATACCGGGTCACCCTTCAAAACAACATGACCTTTAAAGCCTCGGCAATTGCAGCCTACAACAGTGACAATCAGGATTTCGGTATTTTGGGCCATGTTTCGGGGAACACGACCCAGGGCCCAGGCTTGATAGGTGATTATACCTACACCAAATATGCCATGGAGCAGGCAAACGAATCCATTAAAAACAATAAAGCACCCGATTTATATCGATATGAAAATCTCGATTCAAATTCAGACAAACATTGGTACAATGCCGATTTAAAGCTTCATTACAAAGCATTCAAATGGAACCTGGGTTTTACCGATATCTATGCCGGTGCAGACGGTTCGGAATTCGTCCTCGGTGTATCCTATAAACAACCCACATACCAGAATGGCCTGGAAGGCATTGTCGATAAGAATGCCAGTGATTTTTCTGAAGTACTGAATTATCGTTTTAATCGCAGGGAAGCCTATACCGATCTCATTTATGAAGATGATTTTGGGGAAAGTGTGTCATTCCTGGCGCTTCTTTCCTATCGTTTTAACCACTATAATCACAAACATTACAACAATTTCAATACCTCTGAAGAAGCCGATATTTTCAATTCACTGGTCTGCTCGGACAATGTGGGCCAAGCCTGTAACCATAATTTTGATAAAAAAATTGATTATGATACCTACCAGCATAAACTCTATGCTTTAGCACAGGTACAATGGCGTATCTATGAAGCCAATGAATTGATCGCGGGGGTTGTCGCCGAATATCAACATATCAACTCACCTGATTTTATTAATGCCACTTCATATACCACCAAAGATGACGGTACAAACACATCTCTAAATGCCACCAAACTTGGACAAGTTACACCTTCAGTTTTTATCCAGGATGAACAGCGTTTTTGGAATGATCGCATCATTCTGACAGCCGGTGCACGGTTTGATGCCTACCGCATCTATATGTCCGGGGACAAGGATCCTGACTACGCACCTTCATGGCGTTTCGCTTTTTTGTCCAAATGGACCGACTGGATGACCATGCGTCTTTCGTATGGCTACTCATTTAAAGAACCTTCGCTCTATCAATTATATATCGACACCTTCGATTATGCCGGCAATCCCAATTTAAACCCGGAAAAGCTTCACAATATCGAGCTCTCTTTTCTGTTTAATCCCACCTATTATATGAAGATTCGTCTCGACGGTTTTGCAACGATCATGGACGATTTGATCATCATGCAATATCAAAGTAATTTTAGTGATTCCTATCTCGGCATCAAAGGACGATATACCCCCATTCAGGAAGACGGTGCCCAAATTTTCGGATTTGAACTCAGCCTCGATACATCCATTGGCAACAACTGGTCGTTGTATTCCCACTATAATTTTCTATACAGCAAGCGAGAGTACTCAATTAAAAATCTAAGCAGCGACAATACCTCCCGTGTCATTACAGCTAATATCGACAATCTTGTTCCAGACGATGCCATGCACCGAATCAAGCTGGGTGCAACCTATATGAATGATTATTTGACGGCAGATTTGGCTGGTTTTTTAGTAGCTGGAACGCCCAAAACGAAATCAAACTCCGGATGGGCAAGCAGATTCACCTACAAAACGCCAACCTACTTTATTCTGCAGCCACAGATTACAGTCAATCTTGGTGCCAACATAGGCCTCATGTTCGAGGGCAGCTATGCTTTTTCGGAAGGACTGCTCGATTCGCCAACCTACCGTTTTTACTACGAAAAAGAGGGCGTTCCAGTGAATCGCTATTCGCTGATGCTCTCGCTCATGTACCCATTCAGGAAGTAAATCAACACAAGGACAAAGGATAATAAGAGGTACGGGAAACCCCAAAATCAAGCGGCGCGTATTGGCGGTTTCGCCAATAGCGACGCAGCGCAGACGTATTCGCCCGAAAGGGCGAAAAGCCGAAGCCCAGCCTTGCTGCATCAAGTATCAATTATCGCGTTGTCAAACCGTTCCAAATATGCGACAATAAGAAAGCGTCTTTTAACCGGGAGGTCGTGACGTGAGAAAAGGTATTCTCTTTATTATAATGATGTTGCTCAGCGTGTGTGCCCTGTCAGCATGCAGTTCCGATGTTCACTATGACTCGATCAGTACGGAGATAACATTTAATATCCCCGAACTGAAAAACGATGGCGAACCATTTAAAATTCATCAGCGATTTCAGTTTGATCGCGATTTAATCCCTTTAAGTTCGATGACGCTTGAAGAGGCATGGATTAGCTCTCCGGTGAGCGACAAATGGGACGATGAAAGTCTTGCACTCGTCGACAATGCCTTTGGACTCAACGTAATCAAATCCATCAATGTTTATATCGTCAAATCGGAAAATGAACCTGCAATTTACTGGTTGCTGGTTCCGCCACGTCAGTTGACCGGCAAGAATGCGCTATTTTCTGCTTTTAATGTCGGCAGTTCCACATACGGCGATTTGCGCGATTATCTGGACAACTATCAGCAGCTTGAGATTGAGATTGAACTTGCACTTGAGCCTTATGAAGCTTCCCGTTATTGGCGCGACGTTTGTGATATGTCAGAAACTTGCATCATGAAGCTCCCCCTATCCATGCAATTTAAGATGGAAGAATAGGCACTCATTCCCTACGCTTCCTGCTGATCATTTTGCATTTTTCGTTTCCCTTTGGTGATTCAATCAGGAAATCATGCACACACTGCTACGAATATTTTTTTGCGGACTCTTGCTTTGCATCATAAGTGGATGTCAACCCACAATTTCCAACGACGCCAAACCCGCATACGACGCCTATCTTGAGTTTATCGCAGATTTAAGAGCATGCAGTAAGGACGAGGTCAACCCAGCCCAGGATCGTCAATGCGATAAAGAAAAGATTTGGAATGAACTCGACGCACAGACAAAAAGCCGATTCCTCGAAGCTTACGGTGCGCTTGTAAGGATTGACCGCATTATCGAAACCTACTTTGACAATATCGAACACCAGTCCATGCGTGCCCGCACGGGAACCGATATCCTCCAAACAGCCGACATCAAAGAATATAAAGATTTATTCTTCTACATGTTTAAGCCGGAAATGCTTGTGATAGACAGCGAAACAGATTCAGGTCTGGTTCTCGAAAAAAGTTACGTCAATGCACCGGATTATGTGACGATTCAAACACATGCAAGCGGCCAGCTCTTCCCTATGATATTGGAAGACGATGGTGTATGGCGAACAGCCGGTCTTTTGCAGGCTGCAGAAGCAGCAGTTGAACCCATTCTAGCCAGCGAAGCAGCCATGAAAGAGTATGCCAAGGGCAATCTCAAAACCGAACTCGAACGACGCGAAAAAGTTCGTAAATATTTCCTCATTCAGCAGGAAATCCAAAAGATGAATCTCAAGGGAATCAAACCCGCTGCCCCCAAACCAGCAGATGCTGAGGCTGGTGAAGAAAACGCCGAAGATGAAGCTCCAACGGATGAGGAAGCTGCAACCGGCGAGGAAGCTGTTCCTGAGGGTGATACGGCTGATGCAGCAGAGTCAGCAGAACCGGCTGAACAAGCAGAACCGGCTGAACAAGCCGAACAAGCCGAACCGGCTGAACCCACCGAGAATAATCCAGAAGAAGCATCCTCCGAATAAACAAGTCTGATTGATGATCACATCTATGCTTGTTTATACTACAATATAATAAACAAGAGGCGTTTTCTTTTCATGTCTGTTGATTCGATCTATAGGGGTTTTGGCTATGCCAAAACCCTTATTTTTGGTGAATATGCCGTCATGCATGGAGCTCCAGGGCTCATCATGGCAATGCCCCAAAAATTGCATTTAACCCTTGAGCTAACGCCCTGTG
This sequence comes from Myxococcales bacterium UBA4248, assembly GCA_002395385.1. Classification (GTDB taxonomy): domain Bacteria; phylum Myxococcota_A; class Bradymonadia; order UBA4248; family UBA4248; genus UBA4248. The sequence continues at coordinate 33,094 of DGWW01000024.1, read as the reverse complement.
TATCTCAACCGAAATCTCAATTTGCCCGGATACTCCAGCAACATCTTTTAAAAGACTTCGGTCTCTTGGGAAATATTTTCCTGGATGATTCACAATTCTTTGACTGCAACCATATTAAATATGGCATTGGATCAAGCGCAGCAGGTGTCGTAGCCCTATGCCGGGCAGCCGTTCAGGCAATGACGCCTCCGATCGATTTTTCCTTGACGCAAGCTATACAGATTCATCGCGATATTCAGCACGGACTAGGTTCAGGCATCGACATTCACGCCAGTGCATTGGGCGGCATTTTATCCGTTCGTCATTGTCCCGATCATCCTGAATATAACAACATACCTCCCCAAAATCTTCCTTGCATCGCAGTCCTCGCTGCACATCACCAGTCTGCAACGACGGATTTTTTAACTGCAGCCCAAAAAGTCGAATCTAGCCGCGAATATGCACGCATTATCACAGCGCTTTCGAATGTATATTCGTCACTCACAGAATGTGTCAGAGCTGCCAACAAATCCGCTTTTTTGGAATTAATCCCCTGCACTTCGGATTTACTTAAACAGCTTGAAGTCATCATCGATCGTCAAATACTCCCGGATGGCTTTGATCGACTCATATCGCTGGGACGCGAACATCATGTCGTCTTAAAGACATCTGGAGCCGGCGGCGGTGACATTTTGCTCGCTATGTCGCAGAATCGCCTTCAGATCGATGATTTTCTTTCTCAAATTCCTCCAAATATCCCTATCACCTTGTTAAATCATTCCGCAAATCATGAACGAGCAATGCCTTAAAATCACTACAGATGCCGAAAAAAAACTGGAAAAACTTTATCTAACTGTCACGGTTGAAGCCCTTTTAATCGGCATTACGTCGATCGGCGTCATATTTTACTATCTCCAATTGACAACTTTTACCGTTTTACAAGCCATTGGCACCGTCCTGATTGTTTTGCTCGTTGCCAGCATTGTTCTGATGATTCGTAAAAAAAATATAAAAAAAAAGCTAGTGTTTGAACTCGAACAAAATGCATCCAATGAATCAGAATTAAAAACCTATCTTGAGCAAAATCCTTTGGAATTTGAATTGATTCGTCCCCTGTTTATCACTCCGGTTCGACGATAAAAACAAAAGTATACTCTCTAAAAACAGATTGGGCATTGTATTGGATACACTCCTGCCTGATGCCTTGGTATTGTAGATAATAGGGAATGAATTCTGCCTACGGCTAAATTTTTACCTAAAAACTATACGTTTCAAAGTACCTATTTAAAATTTAACTATTCCAATTGCACTCATTTCGTTTTGCAATACTCTCATTTTTTGCTAATCTGTAAATACTGTTTCATGGGGGCATAAACAATGGAGAATGGGACCATGCAAAAACGCAATTGTATTTTTTTCTTTATTTCACTTCTATCCATTGTACACGTTGCTTGTTCAGAGGATGTCATATCCTCGCCATATTCAAATCATGACGAAACGCCTCCCAGCGAACAATCATCCTGCGGAAATGGCGTACTGGATCCTGGAGAAGCCTGCGATGCTAGACTTATAGCACCCGGCGCAGCCTGCCCTTCAGGCATGACATTGCCAGAGTCGACACTTTTAGGATGCTCCTCAACCTGTGAATTGGATACCTCTGCCTGTATCCCAGAAACGACGGATAATCCCGAAAATCCGGAGAATCCTGAAAATCCGGAGAATCCTCAGAACCCGGAGAATCCGGAGAATCCTCAGAACCCGGAGAATCCGGAGAATCCTCAGAACCCAGAGAATCCTCAGAACCCGGAGAATCCGGAGAATCCTCAGAACCCAGAGAATCCTCAGAACCCGGAGAATCCTGAAAATCCTCAGAACCCGGAGAATCCGGAGAATCCCAATCCACCGGAAACGCCCAATTGCGGAAACAATCAACTGGATGAAGATGAAATCTGCGATGGCAATCTCCTGGCGAGTGCTGCAGCATGTCCTTCAGGCACAATTCTGCTCAAGGGAAAATCGCTGAGCTGTAAAAGCGATTGCACGCTCGACACTTCGAATTGCAAGGCACCATGCGGAAATGGCCAGCTCGATGACGGCGAAGCCTGTGACGGTACCATCATGGGGAGCGGTGCAGCCTGTCCGTCGGGAACGGTGCTTCTCAATGGCAAATCGTTGGGCTGTAAAAGCGATTGCACACTTGACACTTCGAATTGCAAGGCACCGTGCGGAAATGGTCAGCTCGATGACGGCGAAGCCTGTGACGGTAAACACTTTGCAAGCAATGCAGCTTGCCCGTCCGGAACGAGTCTGCCCTCAGGAAAATCGTTGGGATGCAAGAGTAATTGTACACTCGATACGTCGATGTGCGTTGCCCCATGTAAAACGCGCATCGAATATGGCTCGGACTGGCTGCATGCCGACAATCATCCGGGCAATGTCGATAATGTCGATGGCCTCGTGACATGGGATGGAACCTGCACCAACGAAGGTGGAAATTCGTATGCAACTTTGTCAAATGGATGGAAACCATATTTTTCGGGCAATAACAGCTGTATCATCTCATTGGATTATACTGGCAGCTGCACAGGTATCGACAATGTCTGCCGCACGCGCGTAAGCTATTCATCCAATTGGAAACCAGCGCCTGGCCACGAAAGCCAATACTACGATGATGTCAAAGGCGTCGTCACCTGGAGTGGTGTCTGTTACAGCGATCATGCCGTTTTATCAAATGGCTGGACACCGTATTTTAACGGCAGCTGCGGCATTTCGATTCGATATACACAATGTGGGCCTTTGTTTACCAATCCCGTCGTCGATGAGGACAGACCCGATCCCGGAGCCGTCCTCAACGGAGATACCTATTATATGGCAACGACAGGCGGCGGTTCCGGCGGCGCTTATAACATTAAGAAATCCAAAGATCTCGTCACATGGACCAATGTTGGCAATGCCTTCCCGAGCGGAAAAGTACCTTCTTGGGCATCGGGCGATTTCTGGGCACCTGAGATTCACAAAGTCGGCAGCAAATGGAACATTTACTTCAGTGCCCGCAACAAAAGTACAAAAATACTGAACGTTGGCGTTGGCGTCGCCGATAAACCCGAAGGTCCCTATACTGACATCGGCAAGCCACTCGTCGCCAAATCCAATATGGGCACAATCGACGCGAGCTTCTTTGAAGATACCGATGGCAAACGCTACCTGCTCTGGAAAGACGATGGCAATGCAGTCAGTTCCAGAACACCGATATTTATCCAGCAACTCAACGATGCCGGCACTGCGCTCGTGGGCTCAGCCACCGAACTCCTATCCAATACCCTGGGCTGGGAATCCCCGCTCATCGAGGGTCCCTGGATGATCAAACGCGGTAAATATTATTATCTATTTTACAGCGGCAGTTTCTACGCCAATGCCAGCTATGCCCTCGGCGTTGCCCGATCCACCAAAGTGACCGGGCCCTTTACAAAACACGGCGATCCCATCATCAAAACGCACAACAGCAGCGGGTATTTCCAAGGCCCTGGTCACGGCTCTGTTTTACAAAGTCCCTCTGGGGAATGGTTCCACATCTATCACTCGTGGGTCAAAGGCTATGTGAATGTCTATCCTCCCACGGGACATGGCCGGGTCGTGCTCGTCGATCGCATCTTCTGGCAGGATGACTGGCCCATGTCCTACTCTGCCCCACTGCGACGATCGCAGCCCTATATTAAGTAAAGCTAAACAATCTCAATGACAGTCAGCAAATCGCCCTCCACCCGATAACGAACATCCTGCCCACAAAATTCAAAACCATAAATGCGCCCGGGATCGTGCTGATAACCCGGGCGCGGGTCCTGAGCCAGGATTTCAATCAGGGCGTTGCGCTTATCATCGTCAAAATAATTGCCCCATTTTTCGGGCAAATTCACTTCGAGCACATGCGACTTGACCTCATCGGCAAAACCATTGACGGCATCCGGGTGTGCATCAGTAAACGCCAGATAAGGCTTGATATCATAAATCGGGGTACCATCCATCAGATCGGCCCCCAAGACATGAATGACAGTCCCACATTTATCCGTCTTTTCGACGGATAACAATTTGACCGAAGACAGCCCCAAACCATTTGGCCGAAATGTCGATCGCGTCGCAAACACCCCCATGCGCCTGTTACCCCCCAACCTAGGCGGGCGCACCGTCGGCGACCAGGATTCGCGCTCTGTCTCTGAAAATCCCCAGATTAACCATAGATGCGAATAAGCCTCAATGCCGCGAAGCGCTTCATCCACCCGATATTCCGGTTCAAAGATAATCGTCGATTCGAGTTCGACCAAGCCACTCTGGCGCGGTATGCCATATTTCGTTTTAAAGGCGCTCTTCATGCGCGCAATCATTTTAAGTTCCATAAGTTTTAAAACATAATCGTGAGCAACAGTCCCCTTTTTGGATCATATCTTATCCAGTCATAGAAAGCTATTTTAACTCGCCTTTGCGCTATTCGCGCATACGGCTCGTGTTTCGGCCTATTGCCTCACGGCAATACGGCCTACAAATATTTTAAATCCATGCCTTTGTACGCAGGATGCGTGCGCATGCACCAGGCAACAAAGATAAGATAGGCGGCTGTAACTGCCACACAAAGGGGCATATAAAAATTAAATTGTATTAGAAACGGAGTAATGGCGAGTGAGACTGCAGGCGGAAATAACCGATGAAAGCATTTTCCGACGAGCATGGTAATGAGAACAGCAGCTCCAACCCCAAGTGATACATTCAAACTATTTTGCAATGAAAAAAATAAATTCATATTTTCATTGATATTCTGGGCGATCCAGAATGATGAATTACCCGTTACAGAGGCAATGACAAGCTGTCCCCAAGTTTGTTTTGGATATTTGGTAAATGTCGATTTAGCATTGCAAAACGTCGCATAAGTCACAAATAGCGGTGGCAGCAAAAACCAATGATTGCCCGACAAAGCCACTAAAATCAATGCAGGTATAAGTCCCAGGGAGGTTTGCAAATAATATAATAGGCGTTCTCTCCGATGCTGTCGATGTTCGGGAAATTCGCCTTCATCCAGGGGTTCTCGCGCACCAATCCACTCTAATAATTTTTGACCACCGACAAGTGTCAGCGCAATGCAAAAGACAGATAGAGGATAGTACCAGGAAGTCGTTCTCAATAATATCGGGAGCGCCATGGCCCCAAAACAGGGGTATATCTGCGTGCGCCCAAAGATGAGAATACATGCGGCAATGAGAAAACCGATATATAAAGAAGGATAAACCGCAATATAATCAAACCCCGATATACAAATCGATATCAGAAGCCCGCCAACTGCCGCAAGTGTGAGACTGACAATGAGATTAATCTTGTGGTAGTGCCAGAGATTTTCTGGAACCAGCCAGGCCCCCGCAAACAATGCACCAAACGTCGGCAATATAATTTCATGCCTGTCCGTTGCATAGGCAATAAATATGAGAGTCATGGCTGCCAGAATGGCTAATAGGTTGGGGAGTACTTTGTGCATTCTGCATCTTCTTTTTTTACAAACGGATTTGTTCGCATCTAACGATGCTCACGAATCTAAATAATATCGAAGTACGTTAGGCTTGAGTGAATCCGTTTGTATAAAAATGCTTTTCACTGCATTACGATTATACCCATATTTGGGGTAATTAAGACACAAAAAATGCCGCGCGTATGCAATAGCGCGGCAGATGCCGCGTATGCAATAGCGGCATCAATATAATATAAATATATAATTACGTTCCGCTCACGGAGACATCGTCGATGCGCAGCGAGGGAATGCGATAGGATGAATCTTCGCGGGGATCGTTGCCGACTTCGACGAGACGCTTCCATAAATCGGTATGATTTCCGGTCATGTTCATTTCGGCGATATTCTGAGTGAGTTTGCCGTTCTCGATCGCGACGCCGCTGATGCCGTGCGAGAAATCGCCGCGTACATTATCCTGATTGCCGCCCAGGATACTGGTCACATAGATGCCATCCTTGACATCGGCGATCATCTCATCGAGTGAACGTTTGCCCGGTGTGAGGACGAGATTGGTCAAATTGCCAGTCGTCGGCGTGAGCGACAGTTTATTGGCCGAATAGACGTCGAGCATATATTGCTTGAGCGTACCCTTTTCGAAAATCGTCGCAGGCTTGCAGCTCATGCCATCGCTATCGTAGGTTCTCGAAGACAATCCGCGTTTGAGCCAGGGTTCATCATGCAGATCGAGCAAATCAGAAGCGAGTTTTTGACCGACTTTATCGATAAAATAGGATTGCTTCATGACGAGAGAACCACCAAAGAGTGGCTGCAAATATTTTGCAATCATTGAACTGGCTACACGGCGATCAAAGACGAGTGTGCGGTTCTTCGAAGCTAATTTCTGAGAGCTTCGACGATAGGCAAGGAAGCGAATCGCTTCGGCAACGATGTCTTCGGCAGTGCGCATATCGCCGACAAAACGCTTTTGTGTGTAACCATAATCAGACGGTTTTTTCTCACCATCTGTCAATGCGATCTCGACACTCGCCGCGGCATAAGTCGATTTGCGGTCGCCAGCAAAACCATTGGTCGTCGCCATAAAGGATTCGGACGAACCAAACTCGTAGGATGCAGTCACATCGGTTATCGGCATTTCGGTATGCTGAAGCGCCAATTCTTCGAGTTTTTTGCAAAATTCGATGGCATCATTGGGTGTCAGTGCGGCAACAGCCGGATCGTAGATTTCGAGATCTTCACCATAACGATCTTTGTAACGCTCGGGATCGGCCAGTGTCCGTGCGGGTTCCGGCTCCAAAAGGCGCGTCATGGCGATGCATTTTTCGATAAAGGCATCGATGCTCTCGGGGCGGATATCGGATGTCGAATAATTACCGTATTTGCCATCGACATAGAGTGCCATCCACAATTGGGATTCACCCGAAGAGGCCATATTTTCGATTTTATTCTTACGCCACGACACGGACAGAGACTGGGCATGCGAATAAGATGCCCTTGCATTCTGAGCCCCAAGTTTTTGGGCTGTTTTCATGGCATTTTCGAGAATCTGTTTCATGTCAGACATTATACACCTCCCACTGTGATAGCAGAAACGAGCACCGAAGGCATACCGAGTGAAACCGGTACACCCTGCCCCGCTTTGCCACATGTCCACGTGCCGTTGTCGTAAGACATATCGTTGGCCACCATCGTAATTTTACTCAGCGTGTCGGGACCATTGCCGATGATATTGATATCTTTGATGGGGGCGGTCAGTTTACCATCTTCGATGAGATAGCCGTTTTTGACGTAGAATGTATAGTCACCCTGGCCAATTTCGACCTGACCATTGAGGAATTTTCGGCAGAAAATACCGTATTTGACGTTCTTGATGAGTTCATCGAATTCGTGTGGGCCGTTTTCCATATAGGTGACGCGCATTCTGGGAATGGGGAAATTTTTGAAGGATTCGCGTCTGCCGGATCCCGTCGGTTCGACGCCATAATGTTTGGCGCTGATTTTATCGTGCAAATAACTACGCAGAACGCCTTTGTCGACGAGCACGGTGCGCTGTGTCGGCGTGCCTTCGTCATCGACATTGAGCGCACCACGGCTATTCTCAATCAATCCCGAATCGCAGATAGTCACTTCTTCGGAAGCCACTTTTTGATTCATTTTTGAAGAGAAGATGCTGAGTTCCTTTCGATTAAAATCGGCTTCGAGGCCATGCCCAATCGCTTCGTGCAGCAAAATGCCTGATGCACCATTACCAAGAACGACGGGCCATTCGCCGCCTTTGGGTTTGACTGCTTCGAACAAAATGCGCGTATCTTCGACAGCTTTGTTGATGACTTCATCTACGCGCGCTTCGGTGAGGGATTCGAACGAATTGAGTTCGCCAATCGAACTGTAGTTCGACTGTTTTTCGTCACCGCGCTGCATGACCACGTTCAGTCGAAGCGTAAAATAAGGTTGCGAATCTTCAGCATTAAAGCCGTCGGATGTGTTGACCATAATCGTACGCTGCACCCAGCCCAGATTAACAATGACCTGAACGATGCTCTCATCTTTGGCACGCGTTTTCTTGTCGATACTCTGAATGAGCGATACCGCCTTTGCAATATCGAGCAAATCCCAATTGTAATTGATATCATACCATTGCTTGAATTCGCGCACCTTCCGCGGATCGACTTTACCAGCATCTGTTCCCGGCGCGATTGCCGCTGCGGCTTCAGCCGCACGCATCATATCTTCGAGTGTCAGCGATTCGGTAAAGGCAAATCCCACCTGATCGTCCATCACACAGCGCACGCCCATACCCAGATGAATCGTAGCACTCGATGAACTCACCTTTCCATCGAGCAATTGGACACTCCCACTGCGCGTATGTTCAAAAAACAACTCACCCCACTGGCCGCCCCGAGACAGCGCTTTGGCAAGGACTTTGTCGATCATCGCCTGAGTCACGCCAAAATTCTTGCAAAAATAATCATTGCATGCTGTCAGAGGTTGGGCAACTGGCGTTTCTGGCGTTGCAACTGGCATTTCCTGAACCTCCTTTTGTTTTGATTTACATCCAAATAGTGGCAATGCCGCCGCAGCCATCGCACTCGTGGCAATAAAATCGCGTCGGTTCATAGCATTCTCTCCAAAAAAATGCGCTTGATTGCGCGCGATGGGTTTATCACGAATCGATGTGATGTGCATCGTTATTTTGATGCGCCGCGCCCACGCAAACACCTATCCTTTCATCGCAATCTCGACCCACCGTCTACAAAATGCAATTCCATAACAACGTATGTTTTTTACATCGGGATGGCGTTGTATAAATCCTTCGGCATATTGTCGATCTTCGATCTGTTTTAAAGCTTCATTTTTGAGTACATCTAACCGAGCATCAATGCTCGATTTTTCATCTTCTGTAGCTGCATCTAAATTTGTATATTCCCGCGTGATGCCGAGTTTTTGCAGTTCGGATGGCGTTATAGATTTGAGTTCTATCACAAAAGCCCTGTCCCGATACCAAACCGCGATATCCAGACGCCCCGAACCATATTCAATATTAGATTCAATATATCGATTGGCTGCACCCAATAGCCCAAGCATCATGCCGTGATAGAACGATTCCACGCTATCGAAATAACTCATGCACTGCAATGCTGCCGTAATTTGTATTTTCGCAGTTGCAATATCACCCTGCCAAAAAGCATCACTTAGCGTCAATGGATCAAACAATGCATTTTTATCCGAAAACCAGCGACCAAGCTGTATCGCAAAAACTTCGGAGACTTCTTTATTCGGTATGGCAAGTTCGCAGGCCCATGTGTCGCCAGGAAGATCTTCATATTCCACGGGTTTTAGATAACCGCTGAATGTCAATAAACTCCACGCATATCTGGAATCCGCCTGTAAATCTTTCCACGTCAGATACTCACTGATAGCAGCTCTGACCGTCTTCCCTCGCAAAAGATCAAAACACTTTTTACGAATATCATCATTTTGATGAATCACATCGGCAATAATATCGTTGCCACTCGTATTGAGCCAATACGTTCGATACGGATATTTGGCATCTTCAAGCAGCGCCCGCGTGCACATGATCACACTCCACGGGTTATGTGCATGGCGACCGCAGAAATTATAACCGTCATAATTATATTCAATTTGGGGATAAGCATCATCCAAATCGAAATAATGTAACATTTCCTGTACTTCCCACGGCTCAAACCCAAAGAACTCGCGCTTGCCCTCACTCATAATCGTATGGCTTTCGACGTTATTAAGCCCCGACAAGCTCGATTCTTTCGACACGCGCAAGCAGCCCGTAATCACGCCGCGCTCCAGATAAGGATTCGTCTTGAGCGCGCTCGACATCATCGTCCGCAAAAACGTGAGCATCTCGTCATAATAGCCGTGCAAAAACGCCGACTGCAGCGGCACATCGTATTCGTCGATGAGAATAATCACATTGCGATTCGTGGCGTCATGGAGAATACCTGACAAAAGCGCGATGGAATTCACAAGATCACTTTCGGATGCAGTTCCCCCGCTGATTCGTTTGATAATTTGAAGACTTGCCTCATCAAGATCAAAACCAGAATATTTCCAACCCCAGTCGCATAATTCGTACATCAAACGGATCTTGTTTGCCAGCGCCCCTAACGCATCCTTAAAGCTGTGCTGAATCACGTCCTTGAGCGTGAGCGTTATGACGGGATACGCGCCAAGCAATGCCATGGCATCGGCATCCTGAGCCACTTTGAGCCCCTCAAAATAATGACGGTTATCAACAACCTTGCCATCACGGTCAATCCGATACTCATAAAAAGCCTTGAGCATCGATATCATCGTCGATTTGCCGAAACGACGCGGCCGCGTGAAAAGAATGACATGCTTTTTGCGCCCCAGAATCCACGGAATCACATCGGTTTTATCAACGTAATAGCCGTTGTCATCCATAATCTGCGTAAAAAAGTCCGTTCCTGCAATGGGATATTTGCGTTTCGCCTTGTCTGTCATCGACCGTCTCCCTCTGCTCACGATCCCCGCTCGCAGAGACGTTCGACCGAACGTCTCTGCACCGACATTTACGAAACGTCTCTACGCGTTTACCATAACTCGCCGAAACGCATAAAGCGAGGGATTTTTTGATGGGGGCTCGCTTTGAGCCGTGTCACGACACGCGCCTACAGCTCGCTGGCGCGGGCTATCTTGCCGAGAGACGTTCGAACGAACGTCTCTACCGGCTCGATGCGCCCCGCGCATCGGCCTATGCCCTGCGGGCATACGGCCTCTGGCCGCCCGCTATTTGCCTGTTGTGGGCACTTGTCTCGACACATGCCCACAGGCAAATACGCGTCCGCAAACCCATAACGCAACATGTTTGCACGATGCACAAATTTTTTCTTTTTCGTTTTTAAGGCTTGATTATTTTTATGATGGCATAAATTTATAGCCTATAGAGGGTTATAGATCGTCAAAACCAGAGTTTAGAAGGTGTTTATGGGTATTTGTATTAGTTGTAAATTTTGTGCAAGAACATAATTATTTCCTCAACTCCATTCCAATCTCTAATTTAAAAAAGGAGCATCGTATGAGTTTACATTCCGTCTCACCGACTAATACTTCATTTCCCCAAAATGTCAAATTTTCATTTTTTGAAAATAGAGACTCGTATGCACAGATTACGCACTACTCTTCCCGCTCAAACCGCTCGATCACGCAGTCATGCGCCTTTTTCTTATTGTAACTTATTCCTACTAATATCAACTCACCATAAAAATTCTTTAGCGAATCCGGATAGTTGTTTTCATGTATCAGGTCGATGGCAGCTTTGACTTCCTGTTTGAATTTGAGTTCAATGACCATGGCAGGGCCTTGAATTCTTTTTTTGGGCAATAATACAATATCGGCAAAACCTTTTCCCGTCGGGAATTCGCGAATGACTTTGTATTGATTTTCGGCAAAAAAGCATAATACAGATATGACACACGACAGCGCATTCTCGTTATTATACATCAGAACGGATGTCATATTCTGGTGTGTTTCCTCGACCATGCGTGCGACGGTGGTGTTGTCTTCAGCGAGTATGGATTGTATAAATTTGCGGGAACGCAGGTAAGGTTTGATTGCATCGGGCCAGGCACACTGTTTAAGCGCCGCACGAAACGCCATGCGCACTTCTTCGTTTGGAATGAACACCTGCGAGGCTTCTGCATCATAAGCCAGATAGCCGATATGCGTCAGCAATGTAAAGCAGTCGTCTTTGCACTTGGGTACCGTAAAGGAATTATCATAAGATCCCGTATCGACATCAACTCTCCCGCCGCCAATCAGGCACATCACGTCATCGTAGATTCCGTCCAGATCCGCGTTAATATAATCGAGCAGCGATTCAAACGAATCCGTCTGCGTCCAATAGCTTCCATATTCACCGTAAGTCATTGCCTGCGCCAGCGAGCATGGATTATACACATGATGCTCATGCGCGAACCTATAACCGTCGTACCATTCGGCGGCTTCGGCACGATCCATGCCAAACTTCTCGCACAACGCATCAACCTCCGACGGCAAAAAGCCGACGAAAGGTTCGAGCATCAGAGGACGAAGCATTGTATATTCGCGAAATTGATTCAGCGAAGATTGCGTCTTATACTTTTTGACGGGCAAAATACCCGTGATATAGGCCAGCGCAATGACCGCGTCCATATCTTCCTGTTTAAACAAATCGCGCAAAAAATGAATCCAGTCTTTCTGCAACGCTTCGTCATTTGGACAAAACCGAAACACGGCATCCCATTCGTCGATCACAAAGACAAAGCGTGCGCCCGTCTTTTCATGGACTTTGATGAGGGCATTGACCAACCTCATACCTTTTAGATCTGCAATGTCGGACCATTTGGCACATACTTCCTCAAAAACGGCCGATTCCATGCGGTCAATGAAAGTTTTGGGATCGTCACCGCGCAAAAAGAATGACTGCACGTCCAGCCCAATCACATCATATTTATTAATGTGCGTTTCGTAGGATGGATCCTGCGCAATCGCATACGGCGCAAACAGGTCATGCGAATCGCAAGCATTGTCGTAATACGCCCGAATCGTCCGAGCCGCCACGGTCTTGCCAAACCGCCGCGCACGGCTCACGCACACAAACCGCGCTGACGTGTCAATCCATTGGTTCAAATACGCAATGATGCCCGTCTTATCGACATATACTGCATCTTTGATAATCCTTTGAAATCCGCCATTTCCTGGATTGAGAAACCTGCCCATATCGCCCTCCGCCTATGATTCACGGTCGCCAAGACGTGTCACGACATGCCTTGACACGTGTCACGACACGTGCCTACGGCTCGCTGTTTCGCACCATAACTCGCCGAAACGCATAAAGCGAGGGATTTTTTGATGGGGGCTCGCTTTGAGGCGCCCGAAACGAGACAGTGAAAAAACGCTATCGACCGTGCCCACGGGGAAGCCGCTGGATGGTGACCGAATTGCACAACTGGTGCCGAGTGCCAAAGACGCCCATGTAGAAACCGCATATACGTAGTGTCTGCATCAGACCGACTGAGGAGGAGTTGTCAGAAATTGTCAATATTCTTTCTTGCCGGCGTGTCCAAGCTGGCCGCATGCGGCCAGTTCATCATCCCCGCGGGACAGGCGAATCGTCGTAGATAGACCTTTTGACAACAAGCGCTCCTGGAATTCGATCATCTCTTCGGGAGAAGGCGACTGGAATTTACAGCCTTCGAAAGCATTAAACCCGATGAGATTGACTTTGGAGGGGATGCCATGCAGACGTTTGACGAGCAGATTGGCATCGTGCGGGCTGTGATTGAGCCCTTTAATAATGATATATTCGAAAGTGATGCGTTGGCGCTGATCGAGCGGAAATTGTCTAAGCACGGCAAAGAGTTCATCCAATCCCCAGATGCGGTTTGCCGGCATAATCTGGGAACGAAGCTCATCGCTTGCTGCGTGAAGACTAATAGCGAGATTGATCCCAAGGCCTTCCTGAGCAAGCGCTTTGAGCCCTGGGACATGACCAACGGACGAAAGGGTGATTTTTCGGCGAGAATAATCAAAGCACTCGGGGGCAAGCAAGATTTTGAGTGCACGAATCAGATTGTCGTAATTATCGAGTGGCTCGCCCATACCCATAAAAACGAGATTGGAAATATGGCGTTCCCCGGCGGCTTTTTGTGCAACCAAAACCTGTTCAATGATTTCATCGGCAGTAAGACTGCGATGAAACCCAAGTGTCGCTGTTCGGCAAAAAGCGCAATTGAACTTGCATCCTACTTGTGAAGACACACACAGCGTAAGTCGATCTTCGGTGGGAATGAGTACCGATTCGACGACGCTTTCATCCTCCAGTTTAAAGGCGATTTTGTTAGTACCATCTTTAGCCAGGTGCTGCTCGGGAATGGGCAAAGGCGACAATTCGAAGCGCTCTGCGAGTTTTGTTCGCAAGGCTTTCGAAATATTTGTCATTTCATCCCAGGATTCGACGCGTTCTATAAAAACCCAGCGCAGAATCTGTGCAGTACGAAATTTCTTTTCGCCAAGTTCATCGACGAGAATGGCTGCTAATTCTTCGGGTAATGTCGTTCGTATAGACTGCATAGATCAATGAGCAATTATGAAAGCAATTTTGGAGGAATTGCAGGGTTCGCAGAGATGTTCAAGCTTGAGTGATTTTTGTTTTTGCAAAAGGATTTGTTCGCATCTAATGATGCGAACATTTATATAATGCGGAAAGCGCAATGTGAATTACAAAAGATCGCAGCCCGGGAAGAAGAAAGCAACTTCGACGGCAGCAGTTTCGGGAGCATCGCTACCATGAACAGCATTGCGAGACATGGATTCAGCATATTTTTTGCGCAGTGTGCCTTCTTCGGCTTTTTCGGGATTGGTAGCACCCATGAGTTTGCGGTAGCGTGCGATGACATCATCGGCTTCGAGGCACATGACAATGATCGGGCCGGAGCACATGAATTCGACGAGACCATCATAAAAAGGTTTGCCTGCATGGACAGCATAAAAAGCAGCGGCCTGTGCGCGGGTAAGCTGCAATTTGCGCATGGCAACAATATGAAATTCATTTTCGATATCGGCAATGATTTTACCGGCTTTTCCGGCGGCAACAGCATCGGGTTTAATGATGCTCAGAGTGCGTTGTTTCATGTTTTTTCCTTTAATGGTAAATAGCTGTTGGGACGATTCCCAAAGCGGTGTGTTTTCTATTGAATTTTAGAAGATTGTCAACATGGTAAACGTGGAGAATGAAGTCGCCTGGTCGATGTCGAAGAGCGAATGGCAGAAATCGGCATGGAACCTTGCATGCAGTGGGATTACACAGTCACCGACGCGTGTACTCTCCAGTGAGAATGGTGTGTGGAAAGTGGCCTGCGACACGCTTTCGGATGCATCGCATTTGTTCAACCATCCAAAGGTCATTTCACGCATCAGGCAATTGTGCATGGTTCGTCCCTTGCCGATGATTTGCTCCATTTGGCCAATTTTACCCAAAACGATCACGTCCCCGAGTACCATGTTCAGCCAGATTCCCATCCATCAAATGCCAGAAAGATACTGGCATGAGCTCGTCTGGAAAATATCTGTCGATGAAGTGACTGCATCTACCACATCGATTGCAGCCATAGAGAATGGGGTATGGCGCATTCGCTGTGATTCTCAACATGCTTGGGATTTTCTAAAAAATCCTGCGCCCATTTTTGAAAAGATCTCTTTTCTGGCTCAAGTCAGACCCCTGCGGGAGTTGAAGAGACTTGAACTTTTAATGGGAAAACTGAAATAATTATTCTATCCGGGCTATGCCTCACGCTGTACGAAAGCTCGTAGTCTGTCTTTCTTAATAAGATTTGCAAACCATGAAAAAAGCCAAAAGAAAACTTTCAAAGAATCATTCAGAAACCGCATTACAGGAAAATGCAGAAATCGCCAAAACGCATGTGCTACCGGCATTTTCGAACAATCTCAAAGCCGAACAGCTTAACAAATCTATTGGCGGCATTGAAGACTGGATTCGGATATCGCCTTCTGGTTCGATGCGTTTAAAGCGCTTTTTTGTCTCATTTGCAGAAGCATTTGTCATAGCACTGGTTGCACTAGCCATATTTTATTTACCTGATTTTATTGCCGATTATTCGCGCCGCAGTGAAGTATTTTTGATCTTTTTTGGTAAATTTTTGCTGGCAGCCGTAGGAATTATATCGGTATGTGCAGCGGTATCAGTGCTTTTGCGTGATATCGTCATTTATGTCAGTCCGAGTAAAAAGTGCATTTATCAGGGTGTACGCATGACCCCAAAACATGCAGAAGAGGCCATTGCGCTGAGTACGATTGACAGTCTTGCAATCGAACCTCCGGGTGTTTTAAAGCGTTCCCGTTTGTTGGCCAATATCGATGATTCGATGGCAGTGTTAGGCGAAACCCTGGGAGATAATCATGATTTGGTCGTTCTATTGCAGTGGATCAAGGAGATTCAGTAAATGAGATGGCCGAGCGTATTGTGGCAGATCCACAATAGCGAGGCCGCGCAAGGCGTATTGGCAAAGCCAATAGCCGCGCATAAAAATAATCTATTCTTCTATTCGCCGAAAATTTGTGTATATACACGGAAGCCAATGCGGTGATGTGTTGACGGTTAAAGGGCGGTTTCCAGCGTGGATAATAAAGATCAGCAAAACACAGCAGACTCAGCACAGAGCACGATCACTCTGGATGCGTCGGAATTCAATCAATCTGTTGAGGATCCGAGTACAGACACCGATATTACGCCGAACGAACGGATGCAGGCTCTGCAAACAGAGGCGGGCGACGAAGCCGCGTCAGAACCGATGGATCAGGGAGCGTCTCATGGTGAAACGGATACAACGGTTGAAATCGATTTGTCCGACCCCACAGGGTACGAGCTGCTTCTCGACGAATATGTACCTGCTGAGACCAAACGTGATGAACAAATCCGCGATGCTCATAAAACCATTTTGGAAATGGATTTACGTCACCAAAAAGGTGTAGAAGTTTTTGGTGAACGCGTCCGCGTTCCTGGCCGCGTGTCACTCTGGCCAGTCACCCTGCTCCAAATTCTCTTTAATGTCATTGGCTTTTCGTTTGGGTTGATTCATTTTTCGATCATATCTCCCAACTATCTTCTGGCCCTGTTCGTGATTGCCGGTATTTTGCTCGCTCAAACCATCATTTACCATACATCTTACCGCACCATGAGAAGATTCATGATGGTGGTAACCGTTTTAGGCACATTGGGCATTATGGCTTTTGTGGGATGGGCCTATTGCGACTTACTCATCAACCCACCATTTCCAGAAAAGCCCAAACTCCTGCTTGGTGTGTCCTTTGTTGGTTTTTCGCTCAATGTTTTTTTGATGTTCCTTCATTTTGTTTTCTTAGGCCACGGATATCACTGGATTGAAATCAAAGTAAAAGCGATTAAGCCCGAAAGAGAAGTACCCACAAAAATTATGAAAAAAGTACAGAATGAAGGTTAAAGCAATCATTCGAGACCGGAGGCAAAAATGAGAAACGCATTATTCATCTCATCGATCATCTCGATTGCGCTATTGACAGGATGTGCGGATATCCCAGTCACGACCTATTCAAACAGCGATATCTCCAATCCTGCCATCCCAGCGCAAGAAGAACCTGACGATCCGCCCCCCGCGCTGTTTTGTTCAGATACCTGCGAAGGTTCGTCAGAATGTGTCGATAACAGCCATGTCCGATACTGCAAAGATACCAACGATGACGGATGCAAAGAATGGACGGATGCGATTCCCTGCCCCGATCACACTCAATGTCAGGGAATGACCTGTACGCAACAGGCTCCGGCATGTGCTGACACCTGTGAAATCAATGCAGAATGCGTCAGTGAAAGCTCCTATCGTACATGTCATGATTCTGACGGGGATGGATGCAAAGAATGGTCACAATCTATTCCTTGTCAGGAAGGTGCCAAGTGTACCAACGGCATTTGCCAAATTCCAGAAAAAACATGTACCAACGCATGCAACAATGCCGGTGATAAACAATGTCTTGGGGATTCTATTCAGACATGCGGCGATTACGATGCAGATGGCTGTCTGGAGTGGGGTAAAGACGAGAAATGTGAGTATGGCTGTGACTCAGGGCATTGCAAAGACTGGAGCATAGATTGTACCGGCATGCCCATTTGCCCTATTCCGATAACCAGTCACCATCAAACCATTCATGGCGACACGTCGAAGAGTATCAATGTCATTTCGGAATACACCTCCTGTCATGATTTCAATAAAGACGGTGTCGCCAATGAATCGGGGCCGGAAGATTACTATGTCATTCAGACCGACGAACCGGGCTATCTTGCGGTTGGTGTTTCGGACGGCAGCAAAGTCGATGTCGATGTCCACATACTGACGAAACTCGACGGAAACAGCTGTGTTGCGAGGAGTGACAAGGGAACAGGTTATTATCTGGAACCCGGGGTTTATTATATCAGTGCAGATACTTACGGCGGGTCGAACAATGCGGGCGAATACACGCTGCAAGTGACCTTCATTCCATCATCAAGCAAATGCGGGATGAAGACGAGCGTCATGGACAGGCGCAAATCATGCGGAGATGTCAACATGCCTGCTGCGGGTCCTGTCGCAACCGAGGCGCATCTCGTGACGGATCACGATCGCGAACTGTACGACAATGGTTCGACCTGGTGGCCATCGAGTCAAACCGATCACATCGACACGCACAAAGCCTATACAGATGAATTGTTTGGTGCAGGTACCAGCAGCGGAGACAAATGGTGTCCAGCCGAAGGCGGCAACATTGGATCAGGGAGTTCCGGCAAATTTGTGCCGGCCGATGCAGAGGCATGGTACATCAACATGAACTGGGAGAGTTCAACAAAACCCAAGAAAGGCACCAAATATCTCGTGATTGATCCGGTATCGGGGAAAACGGTTGTAGCCGCAGCGGGTTATGAAACCGGCCCGGGTTCATGTGATCGCATGGGAGGAGCCGTCTATGAGATTCGCAAATATACCAATACAAGCCACGGAGATCCGATGGTATTCGGCGAAATGAACAATCAGGATTTCAAATTCGGCCCGATTGATTGTTTTGCGGAATAATACTCAAACCGTCGGTCATTTTAGATTTAGCCCATTCCTCCACAGGGAATGTGAGAATCTCCTTTGCACAAAGACTATTGACACAATGACAAATTTTTTCAGCAATGCGTTCGACTTTCTGACGAAAGGCGGCGTACTCATGATTTTTATTATCCTGTGTTCGATCGCCGCAATCGGCTTTTTTATCGAGCGCTGGCTTGCCTTAAAAAGCGCCAGGAAGCACCTTGAGCAGCTTAGAACGCCCCTTTTGGATGCCATCCAGGAATCACAGTTTGAACGCGCTTTGACTTTATGTGATTCGCACCCCTGTGCGCTTTCTGAACTGGCCAAATGCGTGATACAGCATCGGAATTTAAAGCGCGACGCCATCCAGGAAGCCGTTCAGGATGAATCCAAACGTCAATTTGCCATTCTGAATCGTTTTATTCCAGCCATAGGAATTATTGCGAGTATTTCTCCCATGCTAGGGCTTTTGGGAACCGTCACTGGCATGATCCAGGTATTCAGTAACCTGGCAGATGAGTATGCTGCCGGTGCGCATGCCAACCCGGGTATGCTTGCCGGAGGCATCTGGGAAGCTCTGTTGACAACTGCAGCAGGTCTTTGTGTTGCGATTCCAGCTTATTTACTGCACCGTTGGCTGGAATCTAAACTTGATGCCATATTGCTCGAGCTCGAAGCAGTCACCACTCAAATTGTCGATTTGATAGCACCACCCCCCAGTGCAAAAGAAGGAACTCCATGAATTTTGCACGTTCCCAACCCAGATATAAAGCGAGTTTGGATATCACGCCGCTCATTGACGTCGTCTTTTTGCTGCTCGTCTTCTTGCTGCTCACCATGACGTTTACAGAGGATCGCCCCGATGTCGAAGAGGCTATCATCGATATCGAGCTGGCTAAATCCTCGACGACACAAGATCCAACGCCCACCGATGCAATTACATTGCTCATTGACGAAAAAGGTTCGCTCTATCAGGCGGATGCCGCAATTCCCAAGACGCGTGATGAGCTCAAACTCTATTTAGCAGAACAACTTGTATCCAAACCTAAACTCAGTGTGAATGTCAAAGCCGATCATCGTGCAAAGCATGGTCAAGTCATTGACGCACTAGACATGCTCAAAGAACTCGGCATTCAACACGTCCATCTCGTCATCGAAAAACAAAAACAATGAAAGACCAGAATAAAATCATCGATACTTCTGTAGCGCAGCTTCTCAAATCCTATGAGGACACTCCGGAACTGACGAATCTTCAGGATTTTCCTCTGCCCACACGTGAATGTGTCACAGAAATTACCCACAATCTTGAAAGCATTCTCTTTCCCGGCCTTGTAGACAGTGTTGAATATCAACCGGGTCTTCAGTACATCCTTGCCAACAGGCTCGTCGAAACCTATACAACGCTTCGTTCTTTAATCATCAAATGCCTTCAGTATGCGAAACATTGCGGCACATCGCGCATTTCACTCGAGATCAGTGGCAAAAGTTCCGAAACCCAGGCTGAAGAAATCATAGAACAATTCTTCGGGAAATTACCTCATATCCGTGAAATGCTCAAGGATGACGTGCTGGCAGCCTACAAAGGCGACCCCGCAGCCAAGAGCTACGGCGAAATTATCTTATCTTACCCGGGAGTTCGTGCATTAGCCATTCATCGTCTGGCGCATGAACTCTTGCTTTTAGGCGTTCCAATCCTTCCGCGAATGATGAGCGAGTATGTTCACAACCGCACAGGCATCGACATTCATCCGGGTGCCCGGATTGGCCGCAGTCTGTTTATCGACCACGGAACCGGCGTGGTCATTGGTGAAACAAGTGTCATCGGCAATCATGTCAAGATCTATCAGGGTGTAACACTGGGTGCACTGAGCATTCCCGATCCCGAAAAGGAATCCGTAACCGCCAAGCGTCACCCCACGATTGAAGACAATGTCACCATTTATGCAGGTGCGAGCATTTTGGGCGGTAACACCATCGTCGGAGCAGGCAGCATTATCGGATCGAATGTCTGGCTCACGCATTCTGTAGCCCCCGATACCAAAGTTTTATATAAGCAATCCGATCAAAACGTCCGCTTTTTGGACAACAGCAAAAAGATACAAACGCAGCCTTTGTCCATTGAATTTTATATATAAATATAAACATAGCAATCATTATATATTAACACACCTATTCACAACGTATACAATACACCACAATCAACAAACACAATTTACACATTTTCAAACGTATCCAATCCAAACAAGGGATGGGCAGGGATAACAGTCCATCACCCAAAGAATAAATTCGGTATTAAGGCAGTCAGCTCAACTTTTTACGCATGTAGGTTTAAAAGACACATTTTTACCCGAATGTGTATCTTAGGCGATAATTTATCGTAAAAATATGCTAATAAGTGTTTTTGGGGAGTGTTTGTTCACTTTTTGAAGGATTCAGTCATGTCAGAGATTTCACTGGTAGAACGCGATGGACGCAAATGCATCGTTTTTACGGGTGAACTGACCCTTCATGAAGTCGAGAAGCTGGCTCCGCGATTGAAGGACCTGATTCAAAAGTCACCTCAGAACAGCTCAATTCTTCTGGACTTAAGTGCTTCAGAGAAGATGGACACCGTTGGAAGCGGGATGCTTTCGATGGCACACCGCATTGCCGAACGGCGTCATATTACTTTAGAAGTTACAGGAGCCAACGAATCGGTTCAAAAGGTACTCGACCGTTTTTTATGGCTTGAGACACCAGTCCCGAAGAAACTAACCATTGCCGATTGGTTCGAAAAGAAGGGTGACAGCATCCTTGCAACAAAAGATCGCGGCATCGATTTTTTGCAGCTCGTCGCAGACACATTGATCTTCAGCATATTTGAGGACAAGCGGACACGCAGGGTTCGCAAAGGCGCCGTATGGCAGGAAGCCAACGAAATCGGTTTGGGGGCCCTTGGCATTATTTGTTTGCTGACCCTGCTGATTGGTCTAGTCGTGGCACTTCAAACGGCATCGCTTCTGCGCATGTTTGGTGCGGACATTCTGGTTGCCGACATGTTAGGGATTTCGATGGTCCGAGAGCTCTCTCCGCTCATGACTTCGATTATTATGGCCGGTCGAAGCGGTGCTTCGATAGCCGCAGAAATAGCGACGATGATGATCAATGAGGAAGTGGCTGGCATCCGCACGATGGGACTCGATCCTGTGCGCTACATCGTCGTTCCCAAATTTCGTGCCATTTCTTTGACTATGCCCGGCCTGACCGTGTTTTCGATCATCTGCGGTATTCTGGGCGGTTTTATCATAGCCATTTTCTATATGGGATTGAGCCCATCGGCATTTTTCCACGAACTATCGAGAGCGATTTATCTCAAGGACGTGTTAGTTACATTGTTTAAGAGCCTCGTTTTTTCGTGGATCATTGTACTCGTTGCGGCACAGCAAGGATTCAGCGCATACGGCGGATCGGATGCCGTCGGACGTGTCACGACACGCAGCGTCGTTTTGAGTATTTTCTGGGTCATCATTGCAGATGCACTGTTTAGTATAGTATTTTACTTCTAGCGGGGGATGCAGAGAGAGACGTTCCATGGAACGTCTTTACTAAGGGGAGACAGACTGAGACGCTCCACGGAACGCCTTTACAGAGAGACCAGGAGAGACAGATAGTTCATGGATACACAGCAAACGCCATACGTCGTAGAGGCGGAACATTTTGCCGTTGGCTATGGTGAGCGCACGATTCTTCACGATATCACGACAAAGATCAAGCGCGGGAGCGTGACGTGTATCTGCGGTGGTTCAGGGTGCGGCAAATCGACTTTTTTGCGTGCCACCATTGGACTTGTTCCCCATAAAGGCGGCCAGGTCCGCGTCCTTGGTGAAGATGTCAATGCCCTCGATGGTGAGGCACGCTCTGCCTTTTTAGCCCGCGTCGGTTTTATGTATCAAAATGGTGGGCTCATCAACTCACTGACGGTTCTCGACAATCTCAAAATACCTTTGATGGCACATACCAATTTAAAAGATGATGTCATCGAAGAACTCGTTTATCATAAACTGGCCCAGGTTCAGTTGACCCACGCGGTTCATCTTCTGCCTGGGGAACTGAGCGGTGGTATGCTCAAGCGTGCGGGATTTGCCCGTGCGATGGTACTCGAACCCGAACTCGTACTGAGTGACGAACCCTCGGCAGGACTCGACCCCGTGACAGCCGCCGATCTCGATGCACTCATGGTAAGACTCAAAGAAGAACTGGGAATGACTCTAATCGTCGTCACCCACGATTTGGACAGTATCAAACGGATCGCCGATCGCATCGTCATGCTCGACAAAGGGTATGTCAAATTCGACGGCCCGCTCGACGAGGCGCTCCAGTCGGATCTGCCTCTCGTCAAGAATTTCTTTGCCCGCGCATCAAAAGAAGGTCATCCGGGCGTCAACAGCCTATGGCAGAAACTCAATTAGCTAATTAGTCATTAGCAATTAGCAATTAGCAATTAGCAATTAGCTAATTAAAGTATTTTCAAGGCTATTCCTAAAGATTGATTGTTTTTAGAGCTTTTTAGTTTTTCCTCTTTCGTTCTGCATCCCAATTACGCATTAAGATATGGCAGCAACAAGATCACAAAAAATACGGCTGAGCGTGTTTCTCATCACCGTCACCGTCATCGTCATTGCAACGCTCATCTATCTAATGGGAGCGAGTATGCTTCAGGTAAGAGATGAGTACACTGTATTGCTCAATGGGGGATCGGGCGGGCTCGAGGTAGGAAGCCAGGTTCGTTACAATGATATCATCGTCGGCAGAGTCGATGGCGTAAAGATTGACCCCGATGATCCGGCACTCATCCGGGTAACGATTAGCCTCGATCACGGCACCCCAATTACCGAAGATACGATTGCTACCCCTGAAATGGCCAATATTACCGGATCCAAACGTCTGGCCATGCGCGGTGGAACCAAACAATCCAAACGGCTCAAGCCAGGTGACACGATTATAGCACAAAACAACGAGCTCGATGCCATCGTGACCAAAGTTGTCAATATTGCCGACACGCTCGATAAATTGCTCAACAATCTCGTCGAACTGACCAACACAACCAATAAGGAACGCGTCAATCAAATTCTGGCTGAAGTCGAAGGCATCACTTCAAATGTCAACAAAATGATCGACGAAAACCAAGGCAATATCAACGAAATCGTCATCAATGCCAAAGATGTCATCGCCAAACTCGACACAAGCATGACGACGATAGAAAAGACGCTCAAAGACGCCGAAAAATCGCTCGATAAGCTGACGACCCCTCAAAATGTCCAACGAATTTCCTCAATTCTGTCAACAGTCGATTCGTTGGCAACCAACGTCAATAACCGTACGAGCGACGAAGAACTCGGGCAAACCATTCAATCCGTCAATCGACTGGCAAATGATACCAATGTTACAGTTTTACGACTTCGAGCGGATGCCCAGCGCATTATTCGTGAACTCGAAACCAGCGTCGAAAACATCAATGAATTTACGCAGATTCTCGTCGAAAATCCGTCCGTCCTCATTAGTGGCAGAGGCGAAAAAGAACGACAACTCCCTTAGCCATCCGGCATTCAGGATTCCAAATTCCGAATGGTCGTTTCGTGGGATCTAAACACTTTATACTTCTTATATAAAACATGACAAAACGCAGCTATATTTCATTATTATTCATTGCTTTTGCAATCATCGGTCTGATCATACTTCCCGGTTGTTTCGGCAAAAAATCCCCTGAACGTACCTACTACAGCATCGACTATGCTCTTGGCACACAACCGACCAATACCAGCCCCAAATACAACAAGACGGTCGTGATACAGAACATCTCGACGGCATTGGCCTACGACCGGCAGGAAATCGTCTATCGTGCCAATCCTTATGAATTTCAATATTACTGGTATCGCTTATGGGCCTCCAAGCCCCGCAAGATGCTCCGTGAGTTGATCGTCGGACATCTTCGATATACCAATCTCTTCACATCAGTCTCGTCAACGATCGAAGACAAACTCCCGGATTATCTGCTCGATATTGAGATTTCATCCATAGAGGAACTCGATGTCTCCGACACAGAATGGTACGCCCATCTGGGGCTGCGTTTTAACCTGCAAACCATGGACTTGAGCAAAACGATCTGGACTTACACCTTCGACAGCAAAGTCCCCGTCGCGAGCAACCAGCCGGTCTATGTCGTCAAGGCCATGAGTGAGCTATTAAATACAGAATTGGTCAAGGCATTTCAGGATTTGGACCAAAAACTCGCCACTTCAAATCTGATGCACCACCCCTATGCGCCACCAGCCCCCTCCAACGACGCGATTGATTTTTCCGATTCATCGGAAGAATCAGCCCCCGTCGAAGAGGATGTCCCGCGAGCCACGCTTAAAAATCGGAAATAGAATATCTGCCGGGGCTCTGCCACAGTCCCTGCCAATATCATGAGCCCCTTGGCCCCCACTCATTCGAACATATCCATCATGCACCTTGATTCAAAGTTTACCCCAATATTTTTTGTGATCGCATCAGGCATTGCCATGCCAGGGCTGGGGTATGCACAGGATAGTGCGGATGACCTCGATACATCCCGTTGGGCGCTCATTTCTGAAGATCCTCCGCAAGATACAAGTACCAGTCTGACTTTTGCTCCGATCCAAAATGCCGTTGCAGAGGATCAGGCAACAGGCGATCCCCATCATGGGAGCAAAACCTGGCTCAGTCCTGATCCTCAGATCCAGATGCAGAAAGACACGGAACTCCAATCCATGCTCAAGGGGGGGATTTTTGTACCGGCCATGACCTTCGGCCCCAATGAGCCCAAATATCAAATCAAAGACAGCAAAAACCACATTATCAAAGAAGCCTATACGGGAACGACATCATACGTCAATGCCGGCGATTATACAGTATTGGTCGGCTCTCCGGTTGCACAGAACCGATTCGAATTCGATGTTCATGTCGTCGAAGGTGCCATCACCACTGTTCCCGCAGAATGGTCGGGCCTCATCGTCAAAGTCGTCAACGAGCGATCGTCTGCTTTCCGCGGCAATTATGAAATTGTCAGCCTCCCGGATCGTTCGTACATCGGCCTGGGTACAGGCGCGCTTATCAGCGAGGGTGAGCGTCTCTCCACCTGGCTGCTATGGCCGGGACAATATATGATTATCTCTGCAGGTGAAGGCTATCAGGCACGCAAAAACTTCATCACGGTCAACCTCGAGCCGGGTGAGCTCTCGCGTGTAACCCTCGTACTGGATGAAGAAACCGGCGATATCCTGGGCGGTGGCGAGATCGACGATCTCACCGAATCTGCCGAGGCACGCTGGTGGTGGGCCAATATTCTCGTAGGCGGATCTGTTCGTTTTAACGATACCGAAAATGTCGTCGGCAAAGTCTCAGGCCAACTCCTCGATGTGAGCGGCTTTCTCGAATCGTCGTTCGGCATGTTCCTCAAACACAATTATTTCTACACGCGCCTGTATGCAGAAATTGGCGGTTCGATACGTTTTGAGGAGAACCGACCTTTCGTCACCACCGTCGATGATCTCAACCTCGAACTGCTCTACACCTATCGCTTTATCGACTGGTTCGGCCCATACGCTCGCTTCTCGTTCGAATCCAACATGGCCCCAACCTGGCAGGAACTCAAGGGCGAATACACCGTCAATAAATACAATTATGACGGCACCTATACCACCAAGACAGCTCAGACGAGCATCAACCTCTCTCCTTCTTTTTCACCGATAGAACTGAGCGCAGGTGCCGGCGGCCGCTTCGACTATACCTTTGGTTCATGGCTCAAGATCGCTGCACGTCTTGGCTTGGCATACCGATACGTCAACACGCGCGAGCTCTACATTGTGGCCGATTTCAATGACAACGAGAAACAACTCTCTCTTTTCCCCGTTCACGATCTGTCGCAATATGGCTTCGAAAGTGCCGTCAACTTCGATTTGACTCCCATCAATTGGTTTACACTCAAAGTCGATGCTTCCCTGCTCGAACCTTTTAACGACTGGGAAAATCCCATTGTCGATCTCAAACTCGACGCCTCGCTACGACTTTCTTCGATTGCAAACCTTTCCTATACATTCAAACTTAACTACGATGTCGGCATGATCGATGAAATCCAAATCGATCAGTATATCCAGCTCAGATTTTCATATAAATTATATTAGTAAATTCTATATTCATCCCTGTATTTTCAGTTATATTTTAGTTTCAGTGTTTTGTTGATGCCTAATGCTGAATGTTGAATGCATAAGGCTAAATGATTATGCAAAACTCAATGAATCATCTAAAATTCGAATGTCTTTGAGCATAATCAAAGGCAGATTTTTTATAGATATTGTGATGGCGGTGTTATCGAAAGGACGCCGCAAGCGGCATCCTTTCGATACACCCCGCCGCTCCGGCTATTTGACGCAAAGCGCCAAATACGCCGTCGCCACAAATTGTATTCCCCCATTCAAAGGTAATGGCTCATGCCGCGTCAATTTCGCCTGCCCATCAGCTTCTTTATAGCCATACTCAGTGGATGTGCATGTACACAGCAGGGAGATTCCCATGAGCCCCCCATACCAGAACCGCAAGTCCAGCCGCAAACACCGGCAGACACGCCGCCCGAAACGCCTCCACAGAATCCCGGCGGCACACCAGAGACACCACCTTTCGAAGATACCACACTTCCCAATACCCTGCGCATCGCCACCTGGAATGTGCACAACTATTTCGATACAGTCTGCGATTCTGCGACAGGATGTGGTGGTTCTTACTATGAGCCCAGGGAGACAGATATTACCTATCGCACCAAAATGCTGAGTGTGGCCGACGGCATCAAACGCATCGATGCAGATGTACTCCTGCTGCAGGAAATTGAAAAGGAATCGTGCCTCATCGATGTACAAAACTGGATTGGCACCAATATCTATCCAAGTTATGCCTTTGGGGAAACCGGCAGTACAGCCGGTCTCGACGTGGCCATCCTCACGCGCGGCACCATCACCCATGTCACGACCTACCGCAATAAGCACTGGATTACCCAACCCGATGGCAGTCAAAAACGGTTGGCCCGCGAATTGCTTGCCGCCGAAATCACCCTCCCAAACGGCATTGAATTGACGGCATTTACAACACACTTTGTTTCAAAAGTCAGCGATACCACGGGAGAACGCCGGCTGGGTGAAGCCAAACTCGTTCGGGAATTGCTGGACAAGTATATAGCCGAACATCCGGGAAGGCTCGTCGTTTTTGGCGGCGATTTGAATGATTTTCCAGATTCGGAGCAAATCCAGACGCTGAGCGGCGATGAACAACTCAGCAGTGCCATCGATATGATGCAGGGCCCCATCACCACGTGGGGTGATTCGGTCACTTTCGATTATCTCTTTTATTCCGCAGAGAATGCCTCGAAGTCTGCCAAGGCCGAAGTCATTTGTGATGAATATCGAAAGAATGGCTTAAGTTCGAGCGATCACTGCTCCGTCAAAGCAGTTTTTGAATTTTAAAACTACATCGCCGCGTATTCGCGCAAGCGGATAGCGGGCGATTAAATGGCACAGTCAGTCTTTGTTTTATTACATCCTTTATTACAATAACCTAAAAAATTCTGGAATTCATACAGGCGTCCATTGATATTTTCGCACGCGACCTCGAACACAACTGCGCCATAACCGGGGTAGACATTACAGAATCTGGTGGCCGGCATTTCTTTAGAACAAGAGCCGACGCAAGCCGCACCGTAATTATTGCTCACCTGGCACGTCGTTCCAGCTGCGCAGCTGGCAGCAACGACATGTCCGGAGTTAGAGCACGTCAGAGCATAGCCATCGCTGCAGCTGCTTTCATAATCTGCGGCTGTACACGAATCTCCCTGTCCTTCTGTAACGATGAGGCATTGTTTGCCCGTACTGTCACATTTAGACGGGCATTCATCATAAATATAATTTCCCATTTCATCCTTAATATAATCAAAGACAGTTCCTCCGTTTCCATCATCCTGACATGCAGCATAGAATGTAATATAAGTGCCATCATAATTAGAGCAATAGGAGTCGGTTTCACCCAGTTCACAGTATTCACAATCCGTTCTATCTGCATTGCATCCGCCGGGACAAGTGTTGGTCGAAACTGGATTATAATATTGTACACCATTGGAATCGGTTTGGCACACCATATCATATTTTACATACCCATAATCTTCATCATAATATTCGCACATGGATGTTTCGTGACCTGGTTCAGAACAGGATTCCATGCAATAAGCGCCGTATGATTCAGAATCTGCACATATCATTTCATACATCCGGCAATCGTACGAAAACTTTTGTCCATTATTACAAATAATCATGATATCACCATCGCATTCATTAAACCCATCGTCACAAGGATCACCATCTACATCGGAAATTTTGTAGCATGCATCGCCATCATAGTTACAATATCCCAATGTACATGTTTCCGTTTTGATGACCTCATAATGCAAACGTCCGCCAGTATTACGGCATTCCTCAACAACCGTATAAGCAGAATCTCCATTCTCTATACATTTGCTGCGTTTTGCGCCAGCGGTTTCACACAATTCATAACATTTGCCATTACTGCAATAACCATTTCCGTCTGCATTGCAAACAACAGTGCTGATAAGCATATCATCAGAACAATATATTAATACATTTTCATCCATGCATTTCGTCTTAAACAAACTCGTGCAGGTTTTACCTTCTGCCTCATAGAGTTTAGTGCACTCTCCGGTTTCGGCATTGCACCCGTGTTTACAGGAAGATATATTCGATGTGAGCAGATATGCTTTGTCACCATCAGCATTTTGCACACAATGCTTGTGCAGGCTGTCATTGTTGTAACATATATTCAAATCGTCGTCACCTGGCTTGCATATTGCTGCATCATTGACACAGACAGCCACGTCATTGCCAGATTCTTTAATCCTATCGCATTTCGTGCATTCTTCTGCTTCGACCGCATGTCTGTATGTTTGCAAGCGGCAATTTACGCTAATATTGCCATCACAGTGATTTTTGAATTGTTTGGGATCGCATTCTTCGCCCTGGTCAGGAACCAGACGCGTACATTCTCCCGTCACGGATGAGCAGGAATAAGGGCATTGATCGACATCCGCATTGGCGAATTCCATCCAATAACTGTCATGTTTATTATCAGAAGCGGTGCATTCCATCTGTACAGAGGAATACCCATCCGAATCGCATACATACCCAATCTCTCCCGGATTTTTACATTTTTTACGTTTGGGCATGCACGCGGCCGTCATGCCATCCGCCCTATGGATCATCACACAGTCTTCGGACTGTTTTGTACAATCGGCAATCTGAATGACACCATCCTTGCATTGAATCGCCTGATTCTTATCGTTGCAGATCTGTAGGTCATGTTCATCCTCACTGCACAACTGCCCAGCCTCGGGCCAGTGACAATCCGAAACATCCAGTTTGCACTGTTTATCGCAGGAAAGGCTTCCTCGCATGCCGCGTGCGACATTGGCACAAGTCAGATCTTCGGGGACACTGCCGTCGCAGGATTCGCCCGCATTAAGTATACCGTTGCCGCACATTTCGACCTGGCAGTCTGAATAATCATACTTACACTGACTAGTACATTTGAGCTTACCAGTTGCATTGGTGATCTCAGCATCGCAGTTTTGTTCACGCAGATCACTGCCATCACAGTCTTCGCCCAAATCGAGCACGCCATTGCCGCATTCGGTCGAATGTGGTCTGCAATTGTCATAGTTGACCCGGCACGTCACCGGATCGCAAACGACCTGGCCTTCGGCCTGAGTTCCATAGCGATCTGCGCAACTGTGACCATTTAACACCATGCCATCACACTGTTCATCCGATTCAACGACTTGATTGCCGCAAACGGAAATGACATCGTCTTCTTGTATATTTTCACACACAGCTCCGGATTCACGCATCATACATACCGATTGGCACGTTCCCTGACGGATATTTTCTTCGCTGCAGCAACTCTGCGTTTCATATCCTTTCCCGGTGCATTTCACATAATGATAATCGTCAATACAATGCGTGATATCATTCAAATCACAACGCACCTGTTCCTCATCACTGCATGCATTCATCCAAATAGCGCTCATCGCTATGATATATATTCGTTTCATATTCATATTCCTTTATGATTTTTGCGGCTCTGTTTAACGAGTGTGAAGTTTTTTGCGATTGGAACGTTCATTCAAGCTTATAGCTTGTAACTTGTAGAAGGAGTCACAATTTTGTTGGCAAAACCATAATTTCACATAAAATTGAATCTCAACTATAGGCTATGAGCTACAAGCTACATTCAAATCTCATATTCACACTTGTTAATAATAGCTATTCTTCATATTACCATTCCCTGCTCATTTTGCGGCGCAGTAACAGCATCATCAAGGCAGCAAACAACGCCATCCATCCCGGCATGTCTGGTGTTTTTCGAACTAAAGCACTGCATCCACCATCTGAATCTGTATTCTCATTCACCGCATAGGGATTGCAGACATATCTTTCTGAACACGTCGGATCATCGCAATCTACCTTACCATCGCCGTTATTATCGATTTTATCGTCACAGATCTCAGGCTGACATTGTATAAAAAGGGCACACGCGGGATCGCTGCAATCGATCAGTCCATCACCGTTGTTATCGATTTTATCGTAACAAATCTCGGTCTGGCACTGGATCGCACCGGCACAACGAATATCATCGCAATCGGCTTTACCGTCGCCATTGTTATCGATTTGATCATCACAGATTTCGACGCATTTTCCATGAGTACACCCGAGATCACTGCAATCACAGATTTGTGCCCTGCATTCATCGGCATCTGCACATTGTGGATCACCACAATCTGCATAGCCATCGTCATTATTATCAATTTTATCATTGCATATTTCAGTCTGACAAACGACCGCATCTACACACAGATCATCCTCGCAATCGATTTTACCATCTCCGTTATTATCTTTTTTGTCTTTGCATAAAACATACTGGCAAACGGCTGCATCTATGCATTGATCATCCTCACAATCGACCTTACCATCTCCGTTATTGTCTATATTATCATTGCATATTTCGAGATGACAGGCTGCAAAATTGGCACACTGTATATCATTGCAGTCGACTTTACCGTCGCCGTTGTTATCGATTTTATCATCGCATATTTCGGGCTGACAGATCATCTCATCATGACACTCATCATCATCGCAATCGATTTTGCCATTGCCGTTGTTATCGATTTTGTCATCGCAGATTTCAGGCAGACAAACCGGAATATGAAAGCACCATGGATCCTCGCAGTCGATCCTGCCGTCCCCGTTGTCATCTTTTCCGTCATTACAATTGGTTTCGGGCTTATCATCAGGCAAATCCGTCACGATGCTACGGATAAAGTCATCGTTATCCGTCACGATGGTACTTCCGGCGACACTGTCCGGATCGCAATCGTAAGTGCTGACATGACTGTGTACACCGGCCACAAACGGAATGCCATCGCGCCAGATATACATCGATCCTCCCGAATCTCCCGGACATGTCGAGCTATGAGTTCCCTGTCCTCTTCGCGTGTACATATACCCGTCGCCCAAGTCCATATCATAAAGGTATTTCTCTCCTTCATATTCATACGGGGCAGGAACCGTTTCTGCGCAATGTGCACTCTGAGCAGTCTTTTCCGGACAATAGGCATACAAACGCGACATCATTTCGTGTTTGGTATTCTCAGGATCTGTGTCACTGTTTGTCGTACCGAACCCAACATCGACCACGGTAACGCCATCTTCGCCATCCACTTCATCCGCAGTAATCGCCAATGACAGCGGTAGCGGAGCAATGGGGCGCACAACATCGATAGGAACCGGTTTTTTCAATTTAATGAGCGCAATATCTTTATCAAGGCTTTCTATCGGTTCATTGCAGCCGTAATCCGGATGTGGATAAAACGAATCAATTTCAAACTCAGCCCGAATATCCGAAGTGGACTGAGCCAAATACACGTAAACGCCTTTACGCATCGATTCGGTATTGCCTTCTTCATCACAAATACAATGTGCGGCTGTAAGCACATAATTCGGCGTAATCAGCGTGGATGAACAAAAAAGCGTGTGTTCCCCATACAGCGATACAGCGTTTTCACCATAGTGTTCCGCTATCCGATAGGCCAGCATAACAGTCGCCATGTGATCATTGCCTGTCACGACACGACCATTGACAATCGCTTGTTTCTGCTGTTCCAGGTTCAATGTATCTGTTTTATGTGTCGAATTGCATGCAGCAACCGAAATGAATACAACCCAAGGGATAAACCACTTCATTGATTTCATAATCAACCCCTTTTTTTGTTACAACTCAGTCCCAAAGTACGCTCCAGTTCCCCCAAAATACTTAAAATCTCTTTAATTCATAATGCTGAATTCATAATGCTGAATGATTTTGCAAA
>DGWW01000028.1 GCA_002395385.1 Myxococcales bacterium UBA4248 | reverse complement strand
CCTTCGGCTCCAACCGGGGGCTATGAATATAGAAGCCCTAACGAGGCTTCCTAATACAACGCTCACAATTATCATTATTTTTCAGCACTTCTTGTATTACCGCTAAAAAACATTGAAAATGTGGGTGCGAAACTTGAGTCGTCACTAAAAAATGAACAGTAGTCATTGGATACCGAAGGTAGTGAATGGTGAATAGTGAGTGGTGAATAGCCGATTCGCCGAGGGGCGGACGCAAAGCCCTGGCAAATCGATCGGGAATCCCATTAATTTGTGGTTACGTATTCCGTGTCTTATAATCGTTCTGGTTGCGTTTTGCTGCGACAACCGGCGTCAAGAACAGTGTGTTGATTTTTTGGTACTCCGGACGATTCCCATAGACCTGTCAAACATAAAATTATATAAAATAAGCTCTGTTTAACGAGCGTGGATATTTTGTTCGTTGAAAAATTCAATTCTGGCTTAGAGCTTGGAGCTTAGAGAAGGGGATCGCCGCTCAAAGCTTTAAGAACAAATCTCCAAGCAATGAAAAGCCGAAATCTGAAGACAAAATGCGTATCCACGGTGGTTAAACAAAGCCTAAAAATTGGCACAGTATGACGAGAGTGTTGATGAACTCTGAGCCTGGAACTTAGAGTGAGTGACTGAATGCTCAAAGCTATGCTCAACACATTGGCCGTACATAACCCAAATATTTGTGTTGGCGTCCCCCATAGGATTAAAGGCTAAAAATGTCAAACCCATCCATTCCCTCACTGCAGTTATCAGATCCCTCGCTTCAGGCAGCTTCGGAACCCTCGCTCAAAGCGATGCGAAGCAACTCGAAGATACTTCAGATAACACTCATTTTTTTGACGATTTGTGCGGTTGGGGCGCTCGTCTGGACAGGTTATCTGTTTAATCAGAAGAGGCATGAAGTCAAGGCTGCAGCTGCAAAACAGGAAGAAACGGCCTGGATGATGAAGACAATCAATGTTCAGCCGGTGAGCATCAATACATACGCGATGCAGCAGAACGACGAAGAGTCCTTTATGCATTTTAGCCTGTTCACGACGCCATCGGGAGCGGATGTCTACCGGGATGGTGTCTTTTTGGGGACGACGCCGATTGAGCAGTACAAATTTCCCAAGGAAAATAAATCTTCGAACATCGTCATTGTGCACGATGGGTATGAAATTGCCCGCAAAACCGTGAGCATGGCAGAGAATTTTTCGGTTGCCGTACAGCTGAGGGAAGTTGTGGTTCAACAGGCAAAGGTGGCCAAGGCACCCGAAGTAAAAGAAGGCGTGACGGCCAACAAGGCGATTATGATCACGACCCAGGAAAGCAAACCGGCCAAAAAGGGCAAGAAAGGCGGCAAAAAAGCCGCACCGGAGACTACGGTATCCGATATTGTTCTCCCGGATTAGCCGTTTTACTCACCGATTATTACATTATATATAGATGCGCAGCATAGCCGCTTGCGGCACAACGTTTAACAAAGGAAAATGAGGTAGTTCATGTCAGAAGAAATGGAAAATGATGCACTGGGGATCGATTTTTCGCTCTGCTGTCCCGATGCGGATGCGCCTGGCGAGCCTTACCATGCGATCATGAAAGTCGACGCGGATGGCAAGACCGATGGCACTTTGTGGGGCCAGGGATCGAAATTGATGCTTTTTAATGACTGCGATGCTGCCAAAAAAATAATCGAAGCCATCGGTGGGAAAGATTTTGCGCTCAGGGGTGTGACAAAAGCGCATTTGACCGAGCTCAAAAAACTTGAGGAGTCCGGTGTGGCAGAGCTCTTTGTCATTATCGGCTTTACGGCACGCGGTGATATTGAGGCGATGCCATTAAAAGAGCATGAGGCACGCAAGGCCAAAGCCGGCAATCCTCCGCCACTTCCCAAACGCGGCTGATTCTTTCTGACCCACCTTTTTTGGTGGGTTTTATTTTGCCGTTTGTGCCGGGGCGCAGATGGGGTACAAGAGACGTTCCACGGAATGCCTTGACATGGGGGTTGGGTAGTGTCGGGGGGAGATAGGATACAAGAGACGTTCCATGGAACGTCTTTACACAGGGTAAGTTTACGCCAGGTTCTGTTTAAAATAGCCATACTCGTTCAACAGTTTTTTAGAGTGTATCACATGATTATCGCGTTTTCGGGGGTCGATTGTGCCGGCAAGTCAACCCAAATCGAACTACTCCGGCAGTATTATCTGTCGCGGGGCATGACCTGCACCGTTTTTTGGTACCGTCCTGGCTATTCCCGTGAGCTGGAATGCTGCAAGTCATGGGTCCGCAATGTGTATGGCGGTGTGCGTGGTTTGAAACGGCATTTGTCGGGGAACCCGGGGAATTCGGCAAGTGATGCGGCTGCGGGCGGGATGAATGACTCGGGCAAGCGGATTATTCCGCCGGTGTGGATGGTGACTGCGCTTTTGGATTCGGCGTTGCAGTATGCGCTGAAGCTGCGTCTTCTTGCCCGGAAATATGATGTCGTCATCTGCGACCGTTACGTTTGCGACGGCAGGCTTGATATCGTCTTTAAGTATCCGGAAATGTTTTGGCCGGAAACCGTTTTTGAGATGATGTCGGTGTTGTTTCCAAAGCCGGACGTTTCGTTTCTTTTGTGGCTCGACTATGAGACGGTCAAAGAACGGGCGGAAGCCAAAAATGAACCATTTCCTGATGATGACCGGACGCGTTACCTGCGCTGGCGCGCGTACGATTTTTTGCGGGATGATGGCGGTATGTGCGTGATTGATTCGCGAGTGCCTGTGGAAGAGGCGCACCGTCGTATTCTTGAAAATTTGTGACGCGTGCTATGGCGCCTTTTGGGCGCCATACGCCTGCGCGGTGGGTGCTATCCGGGGCGTTGCCCGGATACGCACCCACTTTTTGTTTGGCTGTGTTTAACTACCGTGGATATGGCTTGTTCCGATAGCTAAATTATTGCATCGCTTGTGCTTTGGAGGGTTGAACGGTTACGCTCGAAGCAATGCAATGATGTCATCTTTGGGACCAAGCGCATTCACAGAGGATGAGCCTGTCCTGTCATGCGATGCCGTCGCGTATGGCGCACAGCGTCCATAGCGACGGCGCCTGCGCGTATTTGGCCTTCGTGCCAAAAAGCGCAGGCAGTCCCGAAACAAAAACTCATTTTAAATTTACAATGTACCCAACTCGTAATAGATTAGGAGTATGTATGCGGGCATAGTGTCCGTTTTTTGAACGCAACCGCACAGAAGCGGGATTTGATTAGGGGAAAGACAATGGCATTTCAGACTGAGTTTCAGTTTACACTTCCAAAAGGTTATGTCGACAAGGACGGCAATCTTCATAGAGAAGGCGTGATGCGTCTTGCGACAGCAAAGGATGAGATTGCGCCGCTCCAGGACTATCGTGTTCAGGCAAACCGTGCCTATCTGGTCATCATTCTTTTGAGCCGTGTCATTGTCAAACTTGGCTCACTTCGCATGATCACGCCCAACATTATTGAAGAGCTGTTTAGTTCGGACCTGGCGTATCTTCAGGAATTTTACCGCAAGATCAATGAGGAAGGCAGTGCGGCGATCAAGGTGACGTGTCCGGCATGCAAGCATGAATTTGAAGTGGACATGGGGACAGGCCTGGGGGGGTATTAAGCTACCCCCTGGATAAGCTGTATCAGGAGGTAGCGTATATCGCTTATCATTTCCATTGGGCGATAGACGACATCCTCAACATGGAACACAAGGAACGGCAGGTGTGGATTCGTGAGATTTCCGAGATCAACAAGGAAATCAACGAGAGCCGTGCCGGCTAATGCGCGTGAGAGAAAATTGTTGAGGGGCTGGATGTCGGCGTGCGGTGCATGCCGGCATGCACTGGGGTAAATCTTTGCCAATGGGGAATGGTTATGGATGCAGGCAGAGGTGTTTTTGTCTGTATTTGAGGGAGTATCGGGGACAATAGCGAGCATTGGAGTAAGAAATGCCGAACAACAGACTGCCAGGTGTCTATTTCGAAGATAATCCGAAAATTGAGCGCGGTGTATCGCTCGGTGAGACGGGGGTTCCCGCGTTTATAGGAGTTGCGAACCGCGGGCCGCTGAATGAGCCGGTGGTGATAGAGAGTGTTCAGCAATTTTTGAGATATTTTGGAGAACCTGTCAAGGGCAGTTATCTGTACGCGAGTGTGTGGGGATTCTTTATGAATGGCGGCACGCGTTGTCAGGTGATTCGCGTTGCGCATGTATTTCGGAATGGTCAGGCGGAGCTTGCGCGCAGGGCGCGTTATGAGCTTCTCGACAAGTCGGGTTATCCGACGCTCGAGATTTTAGCCTCGAGCGAGGGCAGTTGGGGGAACCTGATCAACATTCAGATATCGTATCCGGAGGAGCCGCGTGTTCATACCTTTATCACGCTCGACCTTGCGCAGGGATCGCACATGCTGACGGTTCAGTCGACGCGCGGCATTGAGCGCGGCATGATGCTGAAGATTTCAGACAATGTTCAGTCGCGGTATGTGACGGTAGAGCGCATACGCGGGAATGAGGTGTACTGGCGCGATCCGCTTGACATCAGTTTTCGTTCGGCGTCTCCGACGTACATAGACAGTGTCGATTTTAATTTGACGGTGAAGTATCGCAAGGTTGTCGAAAAGTTCAACAATCTGTCTCTCGGGCGCTGGTCGGCGCGCAACATATCGCGCGTCGTGGCGCAGGAATCGGAGTACATCCGTGTGAACATTTTATCGAATGGCGATTACGAGAATTATCCGGATGAGACAGATGAGCTGAGCCTGCGTGGCGGTCGTGATGGTCTGGATGGGATCACGCCGGAGGATATTATCGGCTACAACAACGGTCCTGGTGCACG
This sequence comes from Myxococcales bacterium UBA4248, assembly GCA_002395385.1. Lineage (GTDB taxonomy): Bacteria > Myxococcota_A > Bradymonadia > UBA4248 > UBA4248 > UBA4248. Next base: position 24,512 of record DGWW01000028.1, on the reverse strand, counting down.
CTATGGTCTGGGGGCCTTGGAGTCGAATGAAGAGATCGACCTGGTGTGCATTCCGGATTTGCAATACTGTCTGGATCACTGTCCTGCGTTTCAGGGGATGCACGACATGCTGGGGGTTCAGCTTGCGATGATCAACCATTGCGAGCGCCAGGGGGATCGTTTTGCGATTCTGGATATGCCCCGTGATTTGAAGGTCGAGCAGGCGCATGACTATCGCTCGAAATTTGAGTCATCGTTTGGTGCCATCTATTACCCGTGGCTGCTGATCCGCGATGAGAAGACGAACGAGCCTGCGGCGGTGCCATCGTGTGGGTTTATGGCTGGCCTTTATGCCAAATGTGACCATACGGAGGGAGTGTTCCGTGCGCCAGCGAATATTCCCATCGAAGGAATTATCGGCCTGCATACGAACATGACGGAGGGCCAGCTGACGGAACTGAACAACAAGGGTGTGAACTGTTTTAGGACATCGTCGCAGCGCGGGATTCGTCCCTGGGGTGTGCGTTCGCTGACCAATACACCGGAATGGCGTTACCTGATGAGCAGGCGCGTCTTTAGTGCAGTCCGTCGTGCGATCTATGAGAATACGCAGTGGGTGGTGTTTGAAGTCAACAATCCCGATTTGCAGCATCGTGTGCGGGACATGCTTGTGGTTTTTCTGGGCAAGCTTTGGGCTGCGGGCTATTTTCCGGGCAAAGTTCAGGACGATGCCTTTTTTGTCACATGTGACAAAACGAACAACGAGGATGAAGACAACGACATGGGTGTGTTGAAGATCGATGTGGGCATCGCGCTGGGCAAACCGATGGAATACCTTGTTATCAGCTTTGAGCATAAGCTTGAGGAGCAGGGGGTTGGTGTGTGAGGTCGTTGGGGATAAAAAGCACCTCAGGGGGGTAGGGTGGGGTTTTGGTACCCCTGTGACAAAAGTGGTCAGTTTGTGCGAGGTGCATCGTTTCGATTTGAAATAGCAAGTGTTTGCGCTGTTTTTTGGGGGTATCAGAAAAATTCCGAATTGGATTTTATATTGCATGTGTCGCCCTTTTGGAAAAGAAGGGGGATATCACCCAGGCTTTTACGAACGATGCGGATGGCATCGAAAACATGATTGGAGGAAAAAATGGCTAATATTCCAGTGAATGCGTTTGGATTCAAAGTCCTGATTGATGGAAAAGAATTGGGCTTGTTTCAGGAAGTAAGTGGCCTTTCGGTTCAGGTGAATGTGACCGATTTGGCGGAGGGCGGATTGAACACATCGACGCACAAATTGATTGAAGGTGTGTCGTATTCGAATGTGACGCTGAAGAGAGGTCTATGTGATGCGGGCGGTTTATACATGTATATTTTGCCCGCAATCAATGGTGAAATAGACAAGCTCAGAATCGGTACGGTAACGATTATTTCTCTGGATGAGAGCGGAAATGAGGGGATGAAGTATGAACTCAAGGATGCCGTTCCAGTGAAATGGGACGGTCCTTCACTCAATGTCATGCAGGATTCTATAGCGACAGAGACATTAGAGCTTGCCCACGAAGGTCTGACGGTAAAATAAACCATAGTAATCAAGCCAGCAAACCCTCGTGCATACCCATAAGGGGTGTGTATCAACGAAGCACCGGAGACGGTCACAGCAAGTGGAGATGAGCGATGTCAAACGATAGGCATCTTACAATAGACGACGGAACGATGGGGAACCTGTTCCGGAGAGTGACCCTGGCGAGTTTGGGTCTGGACTCGATGGAGGGAGTCTCGGAACAGTCGTATGAAGTGATAGACAGGGCGGATTCATTTGCTGCACGCCTGATGGGCGGTGTGTCAAGTGTGATGCCCAAGATAGACAGTGAGCGCCTTGGTCTGAATGCGACGAGTTTATCAGACCATTTACTTGAAGGGATGTCCGGATTGAATGGTCCCCGCAGCGCGACGGATTTGGGGGACTGGCAGTACTGGCTGGATGCGGCATTATTGATGTTGTTTGATGAGGATGATGAAGAAGAAGCGTCCTCGTCCAAGGGCGTGTCCAAACGGACGAATGCCACGCAGAGCAAGTCCCAGCAGGTTTCTGCCGTGACTCCGGAAGCTGTTCGTGCCCGTGTGGCGGCATTGCGCAATTCCGGCATCAAACCTTCGATGCTTCAGTCGATGCCTCAGGCCGCGAAGCGTGCTTTTGTTGAGGATCTCAAGAAGTCATCCGAGGCGCATCGTGAAGGCAACAGCGTGACCTTCGTGAATGCGAAAGAAGTCGCAGAAACGTTGAGCAAAACGCTCAGCATGGCGGCAGAAAAACATTTTGGCAATACTTATAATTCCAATGCAATTTCGGCAGTTGAGAAGATTCTTGCGACCAATACGCGTCAGGCATTTGCGTCGCATATCGCGGACAAAGCCGCCATGGTGTCTGCCCAGATCAACCGTTCAGAAATGCAGAACAATTCTGAAGTTCAGTCGCTGACTGATCGCTGGACGCGTTCATTGAGCACAATTGGCAGCCATTCGGACAGCAATGCATCGAGCATGCGCGAGATGCTTTCTGCTCTGGACGGTCTTGAAAAAGCGGGTGCGATACAGTCGGAAGAGGCTGCAGCGCTTCGCCGCGCAAGCAAAGCCTATGCGCATCGTGTTTTGGCTGAAGAGATTTCTCATGACGCACTTGCGGTTGCCAGCCGCATGGAAAGCATGGTCCGGGCAGCCAACGAAAGCAGAATGGGGTCTGCCCTGATTTCGCAGCGTGCCATGACGTTTGCAGACAGCACGGTCAAGGGTGATTTGGCTGAATCCTTTAAAAAATCCTTTGCAACACTGAGCCAGCGTCTGAGCGAGTTCAATCAGGCCGTATCCAGCCGTGTTGACGTTGAGGGCGAGAGTGCCGCGACGGTTCGCTGGAGCCGTGCAGCCGATAGATTTGAGCGTTTGCAGGGTGTTTCGGATGACATTGATCGCGTTTTGTTGCGCGACGTTGTTGAAAGTGCTGTTGAACTCAGCAATGTCGGGATCATTCCTCAGAGTTTGGTCCAGTCCATCGTTTCTGCCTCATCTCAGGCACAGCGTGCCGTGAGTACGGAGAAAGCCATCCAGACAGTTTCGGCTTCGAAATCCGCTGGTGGCGCTGACAATCGCAATCTGCATGATGTTTTCGCTCAGATTGGCAATACGCGTATTCTGGGCAATCTTGCCTCCAAGATTGAATCTTCGGTCGATAATCTGGTTAAAGACCTCGCCCGTTCCGGCATTTCGGGTTCCGGTGTTGACAGCTTTGTTTCTGACATTCGTCAGCTGGTTGCGACTGGTACCCAGGCGAATGCCTCGAGCTCTGCGCGTGCATCTTCGGTAATTGAATCCATCTGTGCACGTCTCGACGATTTTGCTCAAATTGCAGCTTCGTCGGTTGTGATGCATGGTTATGATGATGTCGCGACCGAGACAGAGGGTACTTTTGTCTCCGCAACAGAAACGGAAAGTGCAGCTGCTGCTTCAGCGCAAACGCTGCCGGCCGGCAATGCTATTCGTTCCAATCTGGCACAGATTCAGTCTTTGCAGGCATCTTTGACCAACGCAAAGAACGAGGCCCAGCAGCAGGCCCAGAATTTCATTCGTCAGCAGCAGTCTGCGCGTGCAGCGATGGCCGAAGCGGAACAGAAGATTCTCGACAATGCCATGGCCACGGCGAACATTGAATCGCTGATTCAGGCTCAGAAAGCGCTTGCTCCCCATATGACCAGCGACGCTCAGGCACAACTGGCCAAAACGGTTGAATCCATTCAGCGCAGCCAGGCTCATCTTGAGCAAGTGGCCCGACAGGTCAGGCTGATTGAAAATACGGTAAGGATTTCTGACAGCCTGCGCAACGCAAGCCGTACGGGATCTGTCTCGGCATCGCCTGCGGTAGCTATGGACAATATCCGTATTCACAGCGATTATTTAACCGCGCTTGGCGGCACACTCAGTACCGTCGCCAGACTTCGATCCGAAATTGCGACGACTAAATCTGAGGCACTTGCGTCGAGCATTTCTGAGAATCGCCTCGAAAGAATGCTTTCTCTTGTTGCGCCGGTGAATAGCGAGAATGTGACCCGTTATGCATCTGAAGCTTCAAAAGCAGAAGATATCATTTCTTCGATGAGCCATACAGAAATGAGCATTGGTTATGATGAGGTCGTACCTTCATCGCTCGAATGGGTGCGTCAGGCCGAACAGTATCCTTCGCAGAGTTCTGTGAGCGATTTGACCTCCATGCTTGGTGTCCGCAAGGCAGCAGAGCTTCATGCTAGTGACATCGCCAATGGTCGTGCCGAAAGTGTTCAGTCTCTGGTTTCTTCGCTTACCAAACTTGTTTCTGAACAGAAATTTGCTTCCAGTCCTGCGGCTTCAATCCAGACTTACAGTGTAAGTGAGGATGGGGAGCATGTGAAGGTTTCTGTTGGCGTCCAGCCTAACCGCAATGTGAGCCAGTCATTTGCACTTCGCAACAATACGGTGGAGAGCTACCAGCCTGTAAATGCACGTCTGCCCCAGCTGTCGTCTGTGACTGCTGCAATGGATATGACGAAATTGGCTGGCGAAGGTACCATCTCGGGTGCTGATACCTTTATGCCTCTGATTGCTGGTGCCAATACCTCCAATCCGGTTTCCGGTACAGAGAGCGTTTCTACATCTGCTGCTCCGGAAATTCAGTCACAACGTGGCCGCGAAGCCGTTCAGGCTATTCTCGCAAGATTTGGTATTCAATCGACCCGTTCATCAGAGCATGCAGCCGAAGGTGAACGTTTCCGTTTGAATGTTGGTGGCGTTGATTTTGATATGTCGGCAAATGCCTTTGTCCAAATGGTTGCTAAACCGGCCATGAATTCCGCTGCCGTCAGCATGCCGGCTGCGATGGATGCCAATAATACGCTCTTTGCAGGTTATGCATCATTGCTCGATGCCCAGGGTGAAAAACGTACACTGAAAGCATTGCGTCAGTCCTATGTTGAAACACTTGCGAAGGCAGGTGCGATGAGTGCTCATAGTCAGGTCGGCTTCAGTACTCAGAGTTTTGCGGATATTATGGGTGTTACGCCCACGTTTGTGAGTGCTTCTGCCCCAGCAGCTCAGTCAGCGTCTGCGGCTGTTGCACAAGCCCGCCGTGATGTGACAGCTCAAACTTCCGATTCCGACGAATCGTTCGTGAATGAACTCATTTCCAGAACAGAGAGCGTTCCATCTTCCGAGCTTTCCGGTAATGCTTCTTATGCCTGGGTTTCCAATCAACTTCGGGCCAATTCATCCGTGTCGAACTCTGGCGTCAGCTCATCGCATGATGAACACAATTCCCAGCAGTTGTTGGGCCGTATAGATTCCATGCTCGACTATGTCGAATCGATGAGTGAGCGTAATGTAGGTGTTTTCTCTTCTGATGATACGGTCCGTGTCCTTCTTGAGGCGCTCCCTGCATCCAGCTCATTGGGCAATAAGGGTCTTCCTAAGTGGCGTCAGAGAGATACCAGGGCGACACGTATGGCTGAAGCTCGCGAACTTCGCGAGGCGCTTGCCAAAATTGGGGCCAGTCCTGTTCAAGGCGTGTCGCGATTTGCGAACAAACAATATGTCAGCCCCAATCTGCTCCAGAATCAGTCAACCGGAACCGCGCCCCTCTTCAGTGGTGGCAGCGACACATCCACGACACCCGGTGCATCTTCCAGTATTAGTAAAGCAGCTGATAAGCCCAGCACCTCTGACGAAATTACAGATGAGGATCTTGAGTTTATCGCCGAACAAGTTTTCCGTAAGATCGAAGAAAGTCTCAATGATGAGCAACAGCGTAGGAGATCAGAATAATGAGCACGAATTATAATAAGGTCACAATTATTCCTCTTGAGGGTGGTTTGAAAGGTGTTACTGCTCAGTACAACCCAAAAGAAATTAGCTTCTCTAAGAGTGTCCAGTGGCAGGATGAAGAAGGCAGTGGCATGGATTATCCCACTGTGTACTTTACACAGGGACAGGCCATTTCGATCAGCGTTGAGCTCTTCTTCGACCATTATGAATCCGGTGAGGATGTTCGTGTCGAAGCATCCAATGTTCTGGCAATGTGCAATATCATTGATCATGACAAAAAACCCCGTCCTCCCATGGTTAAATTGGTGTGGGGCGGCGTAAATCCTGCTTTCCATGGTAATGATTTTATCGGTGTCATCGAATCTGCATCAGTCAAATACACGATGTTTAAAGATTCTGTCCCTGTCCGTGCCAGCATTACCGTTCAAATTAAACAGGCTGATTCCGTTCAAAGCAAAATCACAACTTATGAACGCGATGAGAATGGTGAGTTGAAGGCTAAATCCACAACGACAACACAATTCTCAGCCAGCGAATCTACAGTTGATACATCCAGTCTTTCTGTAGCGGATGTTTCGAATAATGCTGCCTATCAACAGGCAATTGTTGCTGCGGGTGGTGACCCTGCCGATAAATCAACCTGGCCTTCGACAATCAAAGTTTCCGGAGCCTCCGAGACAGGGTCATGGAGTAAGGATGAAGAAGGGGGTGACGAGGGTTAGTCGTGTGTTTATCACTCACATTTCTTAACCCCTCAACTTTTTAGGAGGTTTTTATGGCTGGGGTAAAGGTTCCAATTTTCAAACTTAACATCGGTGGTATTGATTTCTCCGATAGTAAATTAAAAAAAGCTGTCCATAAAATTGACGTTGAACGCGTGTCCAATGGCGTGAGCTCTTTCAAAGTTGAGCTCGTTGATAATGACCGGCTTTTGGCCGATGCCAACTCCATTGTCGAAGGTGCATCCTGCGAAATTGCATTAGGTTTTGCTGAAACAGGGACTGCCAAGGTGATCGAAGGCATCGTGACAAGCGTAAAAACTGAACATGCCAAAAATTCTTACTTAAAACTGGTCGTCAGCGGCGAAGATTACCTTCATCGTCTGACGCGCGGCAGAAAACGCAATTCCTGGGAAACCATCAAGGATGCTGATCTTGCAACCGAAATCGTCGGAAAGGCTGGCTTGCGTATGGATACTGAGGATTGTGGATTGATTAATCCCTATGTCTCTCAGAATAATATCACAAACCTCGCTTTTTTGATGGAACGCGGAAAACGTATTGGTTACCACGTTCGCGCTGAAGACCAGACGGTTATTTTCAAAAAACCAAACCGTCATGCCGAGCCTTCACATCGTCTTTCATCCAATGTCGCTAAATCCGATTCCTGCCTGATTATGGAAAATTGCGATATTATGCCTAATACCGCGAATTCCGTAAAGAAAGTCGTCGTTCGTTCCTACGATCCTAAATCTGCTGAGCCTATCATCGCTTCTGCAGATCAGGTCGATGCCATGGGCGGTTTTGCGGATGCTGGTACGGCTGCTGCCAAGAACAATCCCGACACGACGATGCAGATTAGCTGCGAAAACGTTTATAGCACGGAAGAAGCTCAGCTGTTGGCTCAGGCAAAACTCGATTTGATGGCTGACGAATTCGTCGATGCAAGAGTCAAAATCGAAGGCAATGGTAATGTCCGGGCTGCTACAGTGGTTGCTCTCGAAGATGTCGGTACCGAATATGACGGCAATTATTATGTCCAAAAGGTAACCCATACCTATACGGTTGCTTCTGTCAATCGTGGTTATGGTTACTGGACGACGCTTGAACTATCAAGAACAAGTCACTAGCCTAATCATTGCTTATCTTATAAAAAAGACGCCTTCGGGCGTCTTTTTTATTGGCTCTGTTTAACCTCGGTGGATATGCATTTGTCTTCAGATCTCAGCTTTTCATTGATTGGAACTTTGATCTTGGAGTTTTGAGCGGCGATCTCTTTCTCTAAGCTTCTGTCTCTAAGCGCTAAGCCAGAATTGATTTTTTACGAACAATAAATCTACGCTCGTTAAACAGAACTTTTTATTTTGTCCATTGCCTGAGCGTCAATAAGCTTGAGCCTGGCGCCGTCGTTTTAGGATGATCTCATGAATATAGCCATTATCGGTACCGGTCGAATGGGATTCACGCAGGCCCATCTTGCCCGATCTATGCGCGATTCCCTTCTCTGGGCTGTCGATATCTCACCACAGGCACGTGCTCAATTTGAGGAAATGTTTAAAGTTCCTGTTTATGAGCATATCTGCTCACCTGATTACTCGGATGTTGAACTTCTGTGGATCACGGTGAAGGATGCTGAAATCGAACCTGTTGCACAGGCTTTGAGCGAAATTTTGCCAAAGTCCGTTGTCGTACTGCATACGAGCGGGTTATTGCCAAGTTCCATTTTAAAAAAACATCTGCCCAATCATTCTTGTGCTTCGTTTCATCCCCTTATGGCCTGTCCGCTTTGTGATGTTTCTGATTCTGATTGTGTACATGCCTATGAGGGCATTGTTCATGCCTATGAAGGGGATGAGGTTGCGCTCAAAATTTGCCATACTTTGGCCACCCGACTTCAAGCAAAAGCAGTTCAAATCCAGCCGGATAAAAAGATCCTTTATCATGCCGCAGCTGTTTTTTCGGCGAATTATCCTGGAGCCCTCATCGATATCTCAGCAAAATTATTTGAAGAATGCGGCTTCTCTCGCGAGCAGGCTGTCGAATCTGCTGTCCTGATGTGTCAGCAATTGCTGCGCTCGATTTTAAAGTCCAACCCATGTGAAGCCCTCACAGGCCCTCTCAAACGTCGTGATTTTATCACCGTCGAAGCTCATATGCATGCACTTGCGGATCACCACAACGCGCTGTTGGTATATCAGGTCTTAAAGGATGCGTGTTTGGACATGCTCTCCAATTCTTGAGCTTTTCGAGCTTGAGGGTCGGTACACCCATGCGTTGGTCATGCAAAAAAAAAATGTAACAATGGCATTCTCGATGGCATCATTATAGTGAAGGCTAACGCCTTTCTGTCTGATAAGCTGTCTTACGGTTATCGCTGGTGTTATCCTGAGGTAACGATTCAGCGTTCTGGCTGACCATTTACTGTCGTTTTTTTTTCAAAAAAATGCTAGACAAAGTTAAACAATTTCTTTATGTTACAATTGCAACCATAAATTGCGTTTTTTTTGCGTACTTGTGATCGATACGTTTATTTACTTTCGTTTGTTGTTAGAAGTCGAAAAAGTTGAGAACTATTAAATACATAGGGGTGTTTTGTCCCTATGTCACAGTCGCTGTATGATTCTGGGGTAGGTTTTGTAAAAGTGTGATCTTCTTTTAACTTTGCATCGGATGATGCTGACTGCCATGGAGGCGTTATGGATTCTGTTTCAGCGCGCAATCAGTTTATCATTGAAAATTATGATCGCTTGTACCGAATATGTTGTACATGCGCCTATCGCATGATGCGCCGATTTCCTTCCCTCTCTTTCCAAGATCTTATCGGATATGGTTTTGAAGGTGTGATCATATCTGTAGATCGCGGCGATTCCGATAGTCCGGCATTCTTTGCATATATATCGAGATACTGTTATTTGACTACGCTCTCCGGGGCTTTTCAAATGATTGGTATTACCCGAAAAATGAAAAAAACATATTCTCCGGCAATCGGAGATGCAATTCCGCACGAAGTCTTATTTGAACCCTCAAAAATTGAACAATTGATTGAAAATAATCATTACAATATTTCCTATGAAGAATGCGATAAATTATATCATTATATGGAAATTCGATGGTTTATATCGATGCTGCCCGATTGCCTGGAAAAGGAGATTCTCATAAAATTGGCAAACCATCATTCTGTGATTGAAACCGCCAAACTGTTAAACATTCCAGTTAGAAAAATGAGAAAATTGGCTCTCCATATTACACTGATATATCAACTCGTTTTTATGGGAAAACCTTTCGAACATCTTCTCACTTCCTATTCTTTAAAACCTTCAAAAAGGTTTTATATTCATTCTGAAAATACACACAAAAAAACTGCATTCTATTCACGTTATGGTACTTTATATCGAAACAGAAGAAAGTATGTACATTCAGAATATATATGTATGCCCCCCGAAAATGTTTGTCTTGCATCCGCTGTATAATGGGTACTTTGGTAACTGCCGGTTATCGGGATGTTGAGTGATGACCACTTCTTTGATGCGATTTATTGTGCTTTGATAATGCTACTCATTATCATCTTTCTGTTTTGTCGTATCCCGACGCTTTCCCTCATCATCAAATTCACGCTTCAATGCTCTTTCGACAGGAACGATAACCGCACACAGCGGAATAATTTGCAGGAATACACCTGCAGTTGCTACAATTCCCATGGTTGCTATATTCTTTTCGTACAGCCAGACAATGCAAATCACTGTCGGGATGAGTGTGATCCAGCCCCATTTAAACCAAGTCTGCCCAGCCAGTTGATTGGCAAATTTCCATGTATCGATATTTTTCATTGAAGATGAAGTGCGATATCCAAAGATAGGATTGATTTCTTTAGGATGATGGTTTTTCATCACTTTGCCCATAATAATCATAATCGTTGGGATGAGCAATAAAGTCAATGACAACATAATATACATATTAAGTGTTTTCTCCTGATTGTGTTTAAAATGAGGCACTGTTAAACGCGTGCGGATATTTTACCGACCATTCTCTCTATTCCGGTTTAGAGCTTGGAGAAGGAATTGACCATTCAAAGTTCTAACTCCAAAACACTGAATAATAGGATGACATAGCCTGTCTAAATGGTCAAGTTACTGTTCCGCCCGTATGCTTTTCTGAAGCTTAGAGAATGAACCCTTACAAGGCATGAGGTGTGAGGCATGAGGCAGAAGTGGCTAAGACACCACGCGATGTGTGTGTTTAGAAATCATACCATTCCCCAAAAAATATTTCTGATGCCGTCTGCCTTCTGCCTGTAGTGACTCCCCCCTAAGTCCTTTCGAGTATAACATGGGCTGTATAAATGATACCGAACGTTCACTATTTTAAAAACATGAAAATAATGGCAGTGTGATCATGTTTAGGTGTTGCGTTTGCCGGAATGGATGGATAAACACAATGCCGTCGATATGAGTTGATTCAATGCGAGCCATTTTTCATTGTGACATCAATAATTGTTTTGCCAGTATCGAAATGGCAATTCATCCTGAATTGCGCCGATTCCCCATTGCTGTTGCAGGTGATCCGAACGAACGACGTGGGATTGTGCTGGCAAAATCAGAATCGGCAAAGCAATGTGGCGTCAAAACCGGCGATCCTTTGTGGCGTGCCAGGCAAAAATGCCCACGGATTCAATTTGTACGTCCCCATTTTGAAGTCTATGAGCAGTATTCGCGGGGCATTCGTCAGTACTATAAGCAGTATACCGAGCGCGTCGAGCCTTATGGTTTGGATGAATGCTGGCTCGATGTAACGACGCGTCAGTTGGGGGAATGTAGCTGCTATTTACCTTTAGCAGAAAAAATTCGTCTGGATATCAAGCGTATCTTTGGTGTGACGGTCTCCATTGGGGTCAGTTTTAACAAAATTTTTGCCAAGCTTGGTTCCGATCTCCGAAAACCCGATGCTGTCACGCTCATCGAACCGGAGCATTTTCGGGAGCAGATATGGCCTTTGCCCGTGTCTTCACTGCTTTATGCAGGGCGTTCGACAGTCCAGAAACTGTGGCGTTCAGGTATTTTTACGATAGGTCAACTCGCCAGTGTCACGCCCATGTTTATCCGCAATTTATTGGGAAAGAATGGCCTGAAGCTTTGGGTATATGCCAATGGGAGGGATGATTCGCCGGTTTTGGCCCCCTATGAACAGCCTATGCGCCAATCCCTTGGGCATGGCACGACACTGGCCCGGGATGTCAGTTCTATTGTAGATCTTTGGCCGACGATTCTCATGCTTTCAGAACATATTGCCATGGGACTTCAGGAAGAAAATCTGATGGGATTTGGGATTCAGGTGTATGTCCGTCGGATGGACCTGACATTTCAGCAGTTTCAGATGTCATTGGATTTCGGTCTTTCAGCGAGTCGGATGATTGCCGATTACAGCCTGATGCTTTTGGCACAGAATTACGATTGGGAACAGGCCATTCGTGCAATCGGCATTCGCTTGTTTGATCTGCATACGCCCGATGAACCGCATCAATTGTCGCTTTTTGGTGTGCCGGAACAAAGCAGGAAAAATCAGTCTTATGCGCAGATTGATGGTGCTGTTCAGAAGATACGCACGCGCTTTGGTGAGGATGCGATTGCCGTTGGACATTTGCCCAAACTTAAGCATTGGTGCCATCCGCCGGGTGGGTCGAATTTATAAAAAAGCCTGGCGTATTGGCCGCAAGGCCGATAGCCAGGCGCGCAGAGCGTATTGGCCGCAAGGCCAAAGCTCGCGCTAATCTTCATGATTATATTTTTTCCAGAAACGGTCGTTCTGAAGGTTGAGCGGTTCTCCGATGGTGACCGTCAAAAAGTTGCGTGCCAGGCGCGTGTACCATTCGTCGCCGCATATTTTGAGGCCTTCGAGGCCGCCGTTTCGTGCGCCCGAATAACGGCCAACCCATGATTTGGGCACGTTATAGAGGCAAACACCGTACTCATTTCCCAATTGGAGCAGGCCTTTGAGATGGAGTTCTGACGGGGAGACGACACTGACGAGGGCCGTAAAGGGGGCGATATGGTGTTCGGTATAAAGCCAGTAGGCTGTGACGGCACCGGTTCTGTCGGCACCATGAAGACAATGCATGTAGACAGAATTGCGCGGTGCTTCACGCAGGATTTGCATGATTTCGTCGACGCGCAGAAGGCGCGTTCGCATTGGAAAACTGTAGAGCTTCATGCCAAGTTTTTTGGCGCGTTTTTGGACTTCGGGCGGGAGCTTGTGCAGGCTGATGATCGTCGATATGCCGAGCGTTTTGAATTCGGCGAGATCGTCTTCGTCGGGCATCGCGCCAATAAAGAAGGTGTCTACATTTCGGAAGTTGCGGGGCAGAGCCTGGGCATCAGGCATGAAACATAGCCCCAGGATGAGTATCAGAAATGTGAAAATCAAGCTGTTCCGCATGCGTCCCTGCATTTTCAATTCGCAATGCGCAATTCGCAATGCGCAATTATTATGGTATTCTCAAGGTTCTCTCTAAAAAGAGTCACTTTAAAGTCTTTGGTATTCTATCGATTATATTTCAAATTAAATTTGCTCATTAAAGCTGCGAAGGCCGTTAGGCCTGAGCAAATCAGTTTGTATATTAAAACTATCACAAGATTTGTGCACATCTTTAGCTTCAGACTCTTACTATCGTTTTGCACATTCAATTACGCATTACGCATTACGCATTACGCATTAAATCGAGTCAAATCGTAAGAAATGCATTGAGAAATTGCCGCGTCCGTGGGTAATGGTGCGCAGTTTCATGGAATAGCCGAACATGTTTCGCAGCGGCACGATGGCATGAATGACGCTGCGGAGCGGGTCATTGTCGAGATTTTCGACGATGCCTTTGCGAACGGTGAGATCCGAAATGAGATCGCCGATGTTTTCGTCTGCAGCAATGATATCGACGCTCATGAGGGGTTCGAGAATGCGTGTACCCACTTTTTTATAGGCATTTCGGACGGCATCGCCGGCGGCAATGCGCGACCCGACGAGGTTGACGCCGCCTTTGGCATCGGTGGCAATGGCCGTGACGCGCACTTGTGCATCGACCATTTCAAATCCGTTGGGGCCATAGAGCATGGCATCGCGTGCAGCGCCCACGATGGCATCGGCTGTTTCGGGGCGGATGTATGGATGATCCTCGGGCAAATCGAGTTTGCATACAATGCCGGCATCGCGTTCGAGCGGGGAGACTTCGACGGAAACTTGTCCAAACAAGGTTTCGCCTTCATGTTCGCGTTCAAAGGTCGATGTTTCGCAGGTGGAGTCGAGGAGCGCTTCCTTACAGACGACATTGGGATTGCCTTTGCGCACGAGGACATTAAATTCGCGCTTGAGCCTTTCACATGCAATTTCGAGGTGCAGTTCGCCCATGCCGCGTAAGATCAACTCGCCAGTTTCTTTATCTTCCTCGAAGATGATGGTCGGATCTTCTTCGTGGATGGTGTTGAGTGCCTCGACGAGTTTGTCCTTGTCTTTGATGGATTCGGGCTCAATCGAGATAGACATGACCGGATCGTTGGCTTCGATTTTTTCGAGTAAAATCTGATGGGATGGATCGCACAGGGTATCGCCGGTCGTCATGCCTTTGGTTTTGACCATGGCTACGAGCGATCCGGCACCGGCAGATTCGACGCGATCGACGCGGTTGGCATACAGCCTGAAGATGTGCTTGATTTTGAAGGATTGATTTTGCGTCGCATTCAAGATGGAGTCGCCTTCTTTGAGAACACCAGAATAGATGCGTACAAAGGCGAGTTTTTTGGCTTCGATCTGCTGGATTTTGAAGATGAGGCCACAGAATGGGGCGGATTCGTCGCGTGAATGTTGGATGGGACGGCCTTTAAAATCGGTGCCTTCGAGTGGCGGCAAATCGCCGGGAGCAGGCAGATAGTCGACGACGCCGTCCATGAGCGGCTGGATGCCTTTATTTTTGAGGCCGGAACCACAAAAGACGGGAACTGCCTTGAGTGCAATCGTCGCACGGCGAAGCGCAGCCTTGATGGCTTCATTGGAGATTTCATCGCCATTGAGATAGGCTTCTGCGATTTCGTCGTCTTCGTCTGCGAGTTTTTCGATGAGCTGTTCACGGCCGGATGCAGCTTCATCCGCCATATCTGCAGGAATGGGGATTTCGACGATGCTTGCGCCCTGGTCGGCTTCACTGAAGGAGTAAGCTTTCTGCTCGATCAGATCGATGACGCCGACGAAAGTCTGGCCGTCGAAGATGGGTCTTTGCAAAGCGATGGGATGTCCGCCAAGGATATCGTGGATTTCTTTGACACAGCGGTCAAAATCCGCGCCCGGTCGGTCCATCTTGTTGACGAATGCAATGCGGGAAACTTTGTGGCGATTGGCCTGGTACCAAACGGTTTCGCTCTGGGGCTCGACGCCCGCGACAGCATCGTACAAAGCAATGACGCCATCGAGCACGCGCAGGCTGCGTTCTACTTCGACGGTAAAATCGACGTGGCCCGGGGTGTCGATGAGATAGATGTCCGTGTTTTTCCACTGGATTTCATTGACCGCGCTGCTGATCGTAATGCCGCGTTCGCGCTCCTGATCCATAAAATCCATCGTGGCCTGGCCATCATGGACTTCTGCAATGCGATAGGTGCGCCCCGAATAAAACAATATTCGCTCGCTCACCGTCGTCTTGCCTGCATCAATGTGAGCCATAATACCGATATTTCTTACACGCTCTGTGCGTTTTCCCGCCATAAAAAGTCTTCCTTGTTAAGCTTCTTGATTATGCGTCCACATCACAGAACGCCGTAAAACGTGCAGAATATTAGCAGTATCACGGCTCGTAGTAAAGTTTGGGAATTGTCTTAACGATAGATTTCGTCGACCAGCTGGTTGGCAATGACCAGGCCCGAATCGTACGAAAGATAATCGAATATTGCGACAATTTCCTGATCGCTCATTTGGAACAATGCAGCCAGGTTTGCCGCGCCTTTTGCCAGTCCCATCGCATTGAGACCCGAACCGGCGATCGAATTTGCCATCTGAGAGATGATATTCGAAGCATCGCGCGAAAGGGTTGCACCGTTCGTGTAGATGGTCTTCATTTCCGGTGCATAGACCACACGGATTTCTGCTTCTACGAAAAATTTCATGGTCGAAACCAGGGATTCTGCCCAAAGGCCATAGCTCGAAACCGTCAGCATGATGCGAAGATCGGGATTGGCTTCGTTTTCGACGACTTTAAGATGGGTTGTCCCTTCAAAATTGTGGTTAAACCCGTCTGCCATCGCGGCCCCGACTTTTTGTGGCTGTATGAGTCTGTTTAGGCGTGCCTCCTGATCGCTGCTCAATGCAGAGGAAGCCACGCTTGAGGCTGTGTTGACGATGGCACCCACCGTGCTTAATTTGCCAACTCCACGCACAAGCCCTTTGCTCTCAATATTGACCGAGGCATTGGTCGTCGTCTTGACCTGGTTCGAGTAGTTATTGGATTGCCTGACGTAGTCTTTGAGTGTTGGGCCACATCCCGTCATGATAAGTATACAAAGAAGGCCAATACAACTCAGAATCGCTTTTCTCATCGTGTGCTCCTTTATTTAATGTCCATATCGCGTACCGGCTTTTTGCGGTTTGCCATAAGGATAGATGTGTTTTACAAGTCGATAGGCAATGCCAAAACCCGTATGATAAGCCAGGTAATCCATGACCATCATGATTTCGTCATCTGTCATTTCCAAAAAGGCCGACAAATTTGCCGCCCCCCTGGCCAAACGGCCGACATCGTTGATGGCCTGAATCGTGGCATACTGGGTATGTGACAGATGTCCGTTGACATAGACATGCATGTGCGTCGCATTGGCCATCTCGGAAATCACATTGGATGCAGACTTCATGTACGAAACGCCATTGGAATAAATTCTTTTATTTTCCGGGGTGTAAATGATGCTGATGTTGGCTTCGACAAAGAATTCCATTGGGGATGCGAGCGAATGTGCCCACAATCCATATTTGTAGACATCAATGTGAAGCACCAAATCCGGGCCTGCATTCACATCGACAGGTTCCAGATGGGTTTCGTTGCGAAAACCGAATTCAAAACCATCACTGACGGCAACTGCAATGGTGGTCGGATCGATGATTTTGTTGAGACGTTCCTGCTGTTCTGCATTAATTGCAATGGAGGCAATCGTCGTGGCAAGATTGACGAATGCACCAAAACCATTTGGATCGGCGACATTATTGGGCTCGATATTGACCGTCACATGACCAGTCGCCGTAACATCATTCGAGTACGTTGAACACTGGCTGACGTATTGTCTAAACGACGGTCCGCATGCAGGCAGCGTGAAGAGGAAGAAAAGACCAATACAAGTCAGAATGAGTTTTTTCATAAAGCGCTTCTCCATTTGCGGGTACGACTTCAACAGAACACTAAACACTCATAGACATGAGGTTTGCATTATAACTCAATTCAAAAAAATGTTGAAATCTCTATGCCAATTTGGAGCAGATCTGTTTTTTTTGTGTGCGCAAGCTATGTGCCTTGCGGCACATACGCTTTTGCGGGCGCGTCTATGCAAGCATACGACGCGCCATCTATAAAAAAAGCCCCGGCAATGCCGAGGCTCTCATGAACGCAATGGATAAAATTAGGCGTCCTTCTGCTCTTCATCACACTTGCATTCGCCGTCTTTGCATTCGCATGCGGCTTGTTCGCAAGAATCATCGCGTTCTTCGTCGTCTGCATAAAGTTCGTTCAGTGCCTCGATGTATTTGTCACAGCTTTCGGGCAGTTGGAGTTCGTCGCGTCGTACGAGGGTGTAAACTTTTTTGCCAAGTTTGCGATAAATTTCATTGGCATCGCGTTCGCGGATCTTTTCTTCGACAGCATCTTTGACATTCTTATTAAGCTCGGTCGCTTTTTCTGCCGCGCTGTCAAATAAAGAACTCGCGGTTTTGCTCGCCTTATCCATAAAAGATGAAAATCTGTCGCTAAAGGATACTTCTTTTTTTTCTTCGTCTGCCATGAGGTTGCTCCTTAAAAAAGCCAGAAATCTGGCAATGGGTCAATGACATGCCGCAGGATGGGCACGTCTGAGTTCATTGAGTGATTTGGTATATCTTTCTTTTCGGAAAGAATGCGTTTCATTCTTATCATCTGCCTTTGCAATTGCCTCCTGAAGGACGGCACACGCCTCACCGGGCATTCCATTTTGTGCATAGAGTACAGACAAGGCAAATAGAAAATCGTAGGAATCGTCATTTTGTTGTTCAAATTCCATCAGCTTTTGGATTTTCTTATCCAGCTGCATTGCAGACTGCTCAACTTGCCAGCGCAGGAATGCAATTCTTTCTTCCGGGGGTTCGATGTTGGTGCGCGGGAGTTGGCTGGCTGCCAGCGAAACCCATAAGTGACGATAAATGAGATTGAAAATATCGCGTTTATCGTCACGCAGTTTGCCATTTTGATCCAACAGTTTTTCGTTGGCAGCAAACGACTTAAATGCAGCCATGTCGGCATCGATGGCCTTGGCAATGTCCGGGGCTTCCGTAGCGCACCGCGCAATGATTTCGTTGCGTTTGGCTTCATCCCCGTTGAATACCGCCGTCCATTCGTCGAAAGACACCTGACTGGCCCAATAATCGGCAGACATGGAGTGTGCTACGACGAGATCCATGCTGTTTGCATTGAATTTTTCTGCCCAATCGCGCATGTCTTCCGACTCTGCGGCCGCACTTCCGCGGTACATGAGCCAGTCGCAGAGTACAACCTGCCCAGGGGCTGTTTCCAATATCGCAATGGGGGCACCGAACCATCGTTCATAAGCTTTGTGCAGCAAGGCAATCTGCCCATCGAGCGGTTCAAATTCCAATGACGATTTTCGTGAAGGCACTGCGAGCATCACGATAAAACCGACGATGAGCAGGAGTCCCACGATAATCATGACTTTTTTACTGGTATTCATGCATTATCAGCCTTTATTTGATAAAAAAAACATAACACTCGAATCATTGTTTATTTCACAAGAATGATGAACTGACTACAATTATTTTCATCTACCTATCGAGCATCGAGTGGCATCGGGTCACTGCCTGCCTGACGGCATCGGATTGTTTCGCATGTTTTGAGTAATCGAGCGCTTCGTCGTATTTTCCCATATTGGTGCAGGCAATCGTCAAAAATTCGTAGGCTCTTTGGATCTGATCTTCGTCCGTGGCATTTTTTTTCATTTGATGGCCATAGGTTTCGAGAGAATTCCAGTCATGTTCCCTTGCTGCCACCAATCCCCTTTCATACGCACTCTCGGCTGCAATACTGGCCCTTGGCATTTGTATGCCGCCGAGGGCCTTGCCGCCAAATGCTTCGCGAAGCATCGTGAAACTGATATACATGAGATAGGCTGATATCAAAATCATAAAGAAGCTATTGGCGAACAGTGAATATCCTAGAATAGCAATGGCAAACACCATGCTGATGATAGCCGAAATCTGCAAGACCCGTTTTGGTTTGAAGAATTTGCTTAAAATGTAAGTCAAAACTTTGGAACCATCCATTGGCCTGACAGGAAGCAGATTAAAAATACCCCATGCAAGATTGACCCATCCTAAATATTTTAAAAATACAAAGAGATAGCCACTGATCATTAAAATTTGCGAGCTCCAAAAATTGGTGAGCAGGCAGAGTGGACCGCCGATGATGAGACCAGCCAGAGGACCCGCAAATGTGATACGGAAATCCTGTTTGGCACTTGCCGCGCGCGCATGCATGGTAATGCCTCCCATGCCATGCAAGAGGATTTGGGGGGCAAGGCAATAATGCTGTGCTACCAATGCATGCCCGAATTCATGGAACAAAACACCCAAAATGGCACAAATACCAAAAATTATGGGAGACTCCGCACCAATGCTCAAGATAAAGATGAGCAATAAAAACATGGGGTGGAATGAAACGGGAATGCCTTTGAAGGAAAACAAATAGAATGCATTCATTGGAACCTGTCACCCTGCTGTATAGCCAGTTCTGGTACGATAGAATTGTGCAAGCGCAGGAATGGAAGCCTCGTTGAGGGAATCCATGTCCTTGATGTATGAACGTAAAAAACGGGCAAAAACTTCCCGTAGGAATCAATATCTGCACCAGAGTGTACAAAGCAAACAAAAAAAGCCCGCATGATGCGGGCTTTTGTATGCATTAAAGCACGAAATTATTCGGCGACGACAGTGACCTTGACGTTTGCAATAACGTCATGGGCGAGTTTAACGGCGACCATGGTTTCGCCGAGTTCACGAATGGGCTGGGGCAGATCGATTTTGCGGCGATCGACTTCGATACCCTTGGCAGCGAGTGCATCCGCAATGTCGCGATTTGTGACAGAGCCGTGAATTTTCTTGACGTCTTCGTCTTTGTTTTCGGATTTGACGGCAGCACGAACGATCGAAACTTCGGCACCATCCACTTTGGCATGAAGTTCAAGCGCTTCTTTGTGGAGCTTGGCTTTTTTGTGTTCGATCATGGCTTTCTGATGTGCGAAAGCTTTTGCACGATCTTCGGTCGCGAGTTCAGCAAGACCCTGAGGAATCAGATAATTGCGGCCATAGCCATCCGATACTTTAACAATGTCACCCATGTTACCGACGTGAGCCACGTCTTCTTTAAGGATTACGCGCATTGGGATACCTCCTATTCGTCGTCCACGAGTTCATCA
Organism: Myxococcales bacterium UBA4248; assembly: GCA_002395385.1. Lineage (GTDB taxonomy): Bacteria > Myxococcota_A > Bradymonadia > UBA4248 > UBA4248 > UBA4248. Next base: position 4,288 of record DGWW01000028.1, on the reverse strand, counting down.
AGGTCTTCGTCATCAATGTCAACGCTGCTGTAATCGACATTGTCTTTCGGTGCACAGCTGCCTTCATTGACGGCTTCGGCTTTGCGTTTTTCAACATCGACATCATCACCGAGCTTGACGGTCATGTACTTGATGACGGGCTCGAGGATGCGCAGGTTACGCTCGATCTCGGCGACCATATCATTGTAGCCAAGATAACGAAGATAGTAATAAATCCCGTATGCATTCTTTTGGATTTTATAGGCAAGCTTGCGTTTGCCCCATTCTTCCTGCATCAGGATGTGGCCGTCGAGTTTCTCGACAATGCCATTCAAACGATTGAGAACCTTGCTGCGTTCTTCATCAAGGACATCCGAGCGAAGAATGAACACGGTTTCGTACTCTCTTACAGTTTTGGGATGATTTACAAGATAAGCCATTATGCTCTCCCTATGGAACTAATTCGGCTTCCCGGTATCCCCAGATTCACCCGAATCTGCCTGGGAAGCAAGGAGCGCGCGGCTTATACACAGACTATTTATCCTTGGCAAGTCTTTTTTTTACAGTTGTACAAAATTGATGGTAACAAAATGGTTATTTGGTGCATTTTCGAATATTGTCGTTTTGTATCACACGCCGAGGGGTCATATTTGAGGGGCTGGGGGCTCTACCGATGAATGCCATTATCTCATAAAAAAAGCGCCGCGTATCGGACGATGGCCGATAGCGGCGCACGCAGGGCGTATCGGGCCGTGCCCGATAGCCCGCGCCCAAAAATCAAGGTATCACCACGCGATCAAAGACATCATTGCGTTTGACGCGATTGTGGTTGGATTTTGCCGGGGACATCATGACGACTTCGCCGCCGATGATTTCCTCTGGATATTCGACTTTGTAAGCGAGCGTTTCAGTCATGGTGTATGCCGCCTGTCGGATCAATGTGAATTTACAAGGCAATATCAGGAATATTCAATGCATTCTGGAAGGCGCATACGCGGGCTTTGAGTGAGGTGATTGTACCCGGGCAGGTGGGCGGAACCGAGCAATCGCTGCCAGATTGTGCACAGACGCCTTCGCTGTCGCAGAGTTGTTTGAGCATATCGGCGTCTTTTTTGAGTCCCATGTAAATATCGCCCAAACCGGCGGCCTTGAAGGTTTCGACATTCGAGTAAGTGCGCCAGAATGCGTCCGAAATGGCCTGTGGCCAGAGGTTGATAGCGGCAATTTGGGATTCGCGCTCGGCGCAGCCAAGTTCCGGCTGTTCATAAAGGATCGAACGTGTTTTGGCGACTTCGGCACGGTATTTGTCCAAGAATTCCGAGGTAGTCATGGTCGGGTCGAACGGGAGTTCGATGCCGGCTTCCTGGAGGACGAGACGAAGCTGACGCTGGTGGCACTGGCTGTGGCATGCTTTGTCGGAGCTGCTGCATTCCTGCAGGCATAAGGTCGCAAAGGTTTGATTTTCGGGGACATTGCTGGCGATGCGTTCCAATCCCCAGGCACTGAGCGGGTTAGGGTAGGCAACCTGGAACAGGAGTTGTGTCGAAATGGTTGCGACGGCCAGCAAACCGATGACGATTCCGAGTCGGCAGATATCGAACGTACACGCGGGCGAAGGCGTGGCTTCGAGTTTGCCCGTCGGGAAGAGGGTGTGGGTACAGCCGCCGGTGTATTGGAGGGCAAAACTGGGGCGCGCAGGATCGAAGAGTACCATCGGTACAAAATCGACTTTCTGCCATTGGCGCTTGGATAGTTCGTAAGTCTTGTTGGGCTGTGGCTCATAGATGATCGAGGGATTGGTCTGGGCGGTATTGAGCCATTTGCCTTCGGTCATGCAGCCAAAGCGCAGCAGATAATAGCGGTTCCAGTATTGCCAGGAACTGGCGATCCATACGATGGCTGTGACGGGCATGCCCAGAACGACGACCCACGAGAGGAAAGTGAGCGGCGAATCGTCAAAATAGTAGGGGACGGCAACAAAAATACCTACACCCAAACCGGCCAGTATGCTGATGAGTACGCGGAACCATGGGGTCGTCAGGAAATTGGGCGCCAAAAAGAGACGATTGTCTCGGTCGGAAACGTAACGACGATTTTTATCGTCAAAGATATCCGTCGGTGTCAGAAAATCCTGATCGTTATTATCGACTTTTAAAAGGGATTTTCGGCCAAATCCGTGGCGCCAAAGCATGACACCGAACATGGCAAAGAAGGATAATATGGTGATTAGCCACGAAAGTACCGTCGGCTTGTGGAATGTTGCTGGGTCTGCAACCGCAATTTCGGGCGTTTCCCGTTTTTGCTGTGGGGCAACTTTCGAGGGGAGGAAGCAATCCTCGGGACTCAGACAATAGCCGTACCATTTTTCAGCCGGTGTCTGTAATTCCTCGAATTTATCGATATCGTACCCCGAGAGTGAGCGATGGGAGGCGGGCTTGTTCTTATCGGCTGGGAAGACGTTCCATTCGGAGGCGGATTTTTCTCCGGTTGTTTGAACGGCAACGGCATTCGGCAAGAACTCGATAGATCGGGGCAGCGTTGACCACATCATCTTTTCGACGGGCTGTGGTGCGGTTAATTCGCCGGTCACAGAATCGAAGATGATGAACAAATCGTATGCATTGGTAATGAGCTTATACCGGGGCATACCCTCGATGCTTTGGGCCGATTTGATACTGTCGAAGGAAATGGCCTTGAGTTTTGCGGCGGGCAACGATCCGATTTTCTGACCTGTGCGGGCATTCCATAAAATGATGGTGTCATTGCCGGTATTGTGTATGGTCATGAGTACATCATTCTTGAGTTCGGCAATGCGCCCCGGCGTCGGGTATTCGATGAGTGCGAGGCGTTTCCAGGTCACTTCGGTGGTGTCGATCGTCTGGACGCGGTTGTCTGAACCGCCATCGAGTGCTGCAATATTATCTTGTCCGATGGCAACGGCATTGTCTGTCGAGGTCGGAAGGCGCCAGTATTTGGCTTCGAATCGATTTTGCAGGAATCCCCCGAGACGCGCAACGATGCGAACGGTATTGGCATCGATGGTCACACCCATGGAATACATCGTCCCTGTGCCAATTCCCTGAATTGCCGCTGTCGCATTGATGCGGGCCGTCGTCCAGGATTGTGCCAGAAAACGATAGTAGGACAATTTTTTTTCGTTACGATTGAACAGCAGGATGCCGTTCATATCGATGCGGTAATTCTCGGGAGCCAGATCGAGGGTGACTGGCACTGTCGTGGGCTGAACATTCCACGATGCAGGTACCTGTGGGGTAGGATTTTCACTGGCATTTTCTGCGGGAATGCCGGGACGTGTCCAAAAATGGAAAGCATTTTTTTCGAGAACGATGAGGCGTTCGGCCTGCCAGACGACGTCGATCGGGGCCTCACTGCCCAAATCGGCGCTCATTTCTTCTTCGAGTTGGGCACCAAATCTTACCAGGTGAATTTGCGATCCTTTGTCCGTTTTACTCCAAACAGCAAAGTGGCCGGCATCAAAACCGTCTATCGGCATGAGCTGCGCTTTGGCCCACGGGCGGTGCCACACAACTTTGTAGTGGTCATTTTCGAGGGCATATACCGTCGCGTCATCGGCGTAAAACATCAATTTGGGGGAACCGAACAAATATCGGACAGGCCCTTTGTGCCCGGGAATTGCCGGGGCAAATTGCCCTGTCTGGGTATCAAAATTGATGCGATAAAAATCGGATTCATCGCCTTCTGGTAGTGCGCATAAAGCGCCATCTAAAACAGAATTCTGAGAAACATCACGCCACGTGCCGCTCCCAGGCTGGCATTGGAGGGCACTTTGGGCATGCGCCCATGCGCCTTGAAATGCAAAAACAATAACTGCAAGGTATAGTAACGATTTCCAGTTCACGACTCTTCCATCAAAATCAAAATGCATCCTGCATCAAAAAAAATATCATCCTGATTTTTATCATACCACATGTGGGCTGTTTTTAAGTATGACATATTTGTTTTTTGATCAATGCGCATTAAACAATTCCGCATTCCAAATGTTACTACTCAGCCGACCTCTTAACTTTTATTATTGATTATGCTTTTCAAAACGTGAAACATAAGAAAACGTAACGGTTTCATTCGGAATGGGGGAGGGGCCCCATTTCGCACGGGAAGAGATAACGTTAAGCATCCATAATAAAAATATTGTGGATTCCAAAGGGGCCGAAATGAGCACCGTCCTGCGAACGGTGCGAATTGAGGGCACCGAGAACAAATCAAATGCCACCTTAATTTCACCCTCGCCGTTCACGGAGAGGGGGAATGTCACGAAGTGACAAGGGGG
>DGWW01000208.1 GCA_002395385.1 Myxococcales bacterium UBA4248 | reverse complement strand
GGCCTAACGGCCTTCGCGGTTTTTAATTCGGAATCCCGAATTAACAAAGGGCAATTAAAATAAAATGAAAAAAAATGCATCCCCAAATGTAACAAACGCGATCCCGATGGCATTATTAGAATAGATGCGACCCGTAGGGACACCACAACCACAACCCGAGCGATTGATATTGGCCATGGATGAAGTCCGCAGGGCGCAACACACAGCACGAATGATATTCCCCGAATCAAGTCAATCCCACGGAAACCCCATGAACAAAATCCAGGAAAAATACGATGCCAGGAATTCGATGTTTGCCATTGATGCACCAGAACCGGATAAACGCCCGTGCGATTTGGCCGTTTGCCAGAAAGGAGCACCATGGTTGTTTATCATCATCATAATCATTCGGATTTTGGCAATAATTATGAGTTAAATGTAATGTTGAAGCCTACCGAATCCCAATAATTGACATTGGAGGAATGTGAGGCAAGATCAAGATAGGTTTGTTCGCATCCAACGATGCTCACGATTACCATTCAAATCGCGAAGGTCGTTAGGCCAGAACAAATTCGCTTGTAAAAAAAAATTCACAAAATAAAACACTCCATCTTAACAAATTCTGAGAATTCCCGTGTATTGGCATCCATAATTGCGCATTTCGCATTACGAATTAGTCCCCCATCCCACACAGGTTCAGACCTAACCCTTAGGTTCTGTCTCCCAATTACACATTACGCATTACGAATGACGCATTACAATGTTACGTGACGCACTCGAACAATTCATGACATTTTTAAAGGCAGAACGCGGGCTTGCACAAAATACGCAGATGTCCTACCGACGGGAACTTGAGCGTTTTTGCCAGTATTTAGAGGATGATGGCTGCGATAAGATTGAATTGATTACTCAAGAACACATTCGCGGTTATCTGGAAGCACGCCTGAATGACGAAGAAGACCCGGTTAAAGAGCGCACGTTGGCCCACAATCTTGTCAGCATTCGCCAATGGATGACCTTTCTCGTCGGGGATGGGCTTATCGAAGCGAATCCCGCTGAGCACATCGATATTCCCAAGTATGCGCAGCGTGATCCCGTTTATTTAAATGAGAGCGAAGTCGATGCACTGCTCAAAGCACCGAATGAAACAACAGCAGAGGGATTGCGGGATCGCGCGATGATCGAGCTTTTGTATGCAACGGGCATGCGTGTCTCGGAACTGGTCAATCTGAATCTTCGAGATTTAGACCTCGATAACGGCTGTATTACTGCGCATGGCAAGGGCTCAAAAGACCGCCTCATCCCCATGGGAGAATGCGCACACCTTTGGATTCAGCGCTATCTGGAAACATCACGCCCGGAATTGCTGAGCAAAGCACCTTCGAATGTCCCTACCCTCTTTGTGACACGCCAGGGAAGCGGCATGACACGCCAGGGGTTTTGGAAAAACCTCAAGAAATACGCCCTGGAAGCCGGCATCCGAAAAGAGATTTCGCCACATAAACTTCGACATACCTTTGCAACTCATTTGATTGCCCATGGTGCAGATTTGCTCGCCGTAAAGGAAATGCTCGGTCATGCCGATATTTCTTCGACTCAGATTTACACTCATGTTTCGAGAGAACGGCTCAAACAGGTTTTTGTCGAATTTCACCCGAGAATGCATGAACCATAAGCAAAAGGGATGCAAAACTAAAGTGAATGTCTAAAGTTTAAAGAGAATGGCGTTCTTAATTAGCAATGTGCAGTGAGCAATGAGCAATTGGACTCGCAAACCCAAAAAACTCTCTAAAACTAAAATAACTTCATTCTTTAGGAATAAATCGGAGAACCCATTCATTGCTAATTGCTTCATTGCTCATTAAAAAAAGTCTAATCATTCCGTAAAAAATCATATATGGTAGGTGTGTGTGTGGCATGATGCCACGAATTTGAGAACACCACTTTTTGGAGAAATTATGGAAGACTACACGAGTGAGCAGGTTGCACGCGCCATTGCCAATGCAGCGATCGATAAAAAAGCCATTGAGCCAGTCATCATCGATGTCCGCGGCAAATGCGATTATGCCGATTTTCTCGTTGTATGCTCGGGGCGCAGCGATCGTCAGGTCGATGGTATTGCCACGGGCATTGATAATGAAGTTGTCGATATGCGCAGCTGCATCAGCAATGAAGGCCAGGCAAACGGCCAATGGGTTTTGCTCGATTACGGCGATGTCATAGTTCACATTTTCAACGGCCATAAACGCACCGAATACAACATTGAAAATCTGTGGAAAGATGCACCACGTCTCGAAATTGATATTCCGCCGGAATTGCGTCTGACGGATGAATCCTACGATATGCCTCTGCTCTGATTATGGCTGCAACGGTTCTGGCCATCGGTAAAATGCGGTTTGCGCCTTATCGCGCAGCCGCCGATGAATACCTCAAAAGGCTCAAGCATTACCTCAATATCCAGGAAATTGAGCTCAAATCCGAGGCTTCTCCTAAATTGTCGGAGACACAAATCCGGGAAAAAGAATCCCGTCAATTTATCGAAGCCGTGCCTCCTTCGACTTACATGTTCGTCCTTGACGAACGCGGGAAGCTCTTTAATAGCGTACAATTTTCGGATCTATTGGGAAAACTCATCGATCAATCACAAGATATGGCTTTTGTCATTGGCGGTGCTTACGGCCATCACGAGTGCCTGCGCCAGCGCGCAAATATGGTATTTGGCCTCTCTCCCCTGACATTTCCACATGAATTGGCCAGAGTCATTGTGTATGAACAAATCTACCGGGCTATGACGATTCTCAAAAATGAGCCGTACCATAAATAATTCGGAATTCTCTTTTTAATTCGGAATTCGGAATTCGGAATTCGGAATTATTTAGGCATTCTCAATGTTATTTCTAAAGA
>DGWW01000260.1 GCA_002395385.1 Myxococcales bacterium UBA4248 | reverse complement strand
AACGATGTCGCAAACCGACTGCTGAAAGCAGTTAGCAGTTAGCAGTTAGCAGTTAGCAGTTAGCAGTTAGCAGTTAGCAGTTAGCAGTTAGCAGTTAGCAGTTAGCAGTTAGCAGTTAGCAGTTAGCAGTTAGCTAATGGATGAGTTCCCAGATTTATTCCTAAAGAATGAAGATTTTTTAGCTTTAGAAGTCTTGTTGTGGTTTGCATTCCAATAATTCATTATGCATTATGCATTATGAATTATAACCATCCCAATTGCACATTGCTCAATATGGACACCGTGACACAATGAACAATTGGGATTATCTCTTTAGGATTATTCTTCAATCTTATTGGCTGCGCGCATCTGACGGACACGCTGGGCTGCAGTGAGGTAACGTTTACGCAAGCGAATGGACTGCGGGGTCACTTCGACGAGCTCATCCTCATCGATCCATTCAATCGCTTCTTCGAGTGACATAATGCGGGGTGGCGTCAGAATGATATTATCATCGCGGCCAGCGGCACGCATGTTCGAGAGCTTCTTCTCACGAGAAACATTGACATCAATATCATTGGGACGTGAATTCTCACCGACAATCATCCCCTCGTAGCACTCGACCCCCGGACCGACAAAGAGAATACCGCGAGGCTGCAGATGGAAAAGTGCATAAGGAATGCTCTTACCATCGCGATCCGCAACGAGTGCACCATTCTGTCGGTAATTCATCGGACCAAACCAGGGAGCCCAGCCGGCAAACAGTGTATTCATGATCCCCAGTCCACGCGTTTCATTGAGGAATTGCGAACGGAAACCGATTAAACCACGCGAAGGAACATCGAACTCAACATGGGCACGGCCGGCACCACTTGCGCGCATTGTATCCATAATTCCCTTGCGCAAAGCCAACATCTGAGTAATGGCACCCACGTTGATTTCCGGCAAATCGAGAATCAACCGTTCCATCGGCTCGAGAAGTTTGCCATGTTCATCGCGTTTGGTCACAACTTCGGGTTTTGAAATACAAAGTTCAAAACCTTCGCGGCGCATCGTCTCAATTAAAATGGACAACGACAATTCACCACGGCCAACGACTTTGAAAGTATCCTTTGAATCGGTCTCCTCGACGCGAAGTGAAACATTGGCGCGAGCTTCTTTCCAAAGGCGTTCAGCAATATGGCGCGTCGTCACGAGCTTGCCCTCTTTGCCAGCAAAAGGCCCATTGTTGACGCTAAAGAACATCGCAATCGTCGGCTCATCGACGTGAACTCGAGGCAAAGCAACAGGCTGTTCAACAGACGAAAGCGTATCCCCGATTGCAATATCTTCAATACCTGCCACGAGGAAAAGCTCACCCGCCGGGGCTTCTTTAACGCGCTGTCTGTCGAGACCATCAAACACATAAAGCTGACCGACCTTGATCTGGCGATTTCCCTTCTCACCCATAATGGTCAGCGTTTCATCTTCTTTTAAAGTACCTTCGAATACACGGCCAACGGCGAGTTTGCCAAGATAATTGTCATAATCCGTGTTGGTCACCAATGCCTGAAGGTTGCCCTCCGGATTGCCCTTGGGCGCAGGTATATTTTCAACAATGGCATCAAAAATCGGTGCCAGGTTCGGCTGAATATCATCGGGACTCGTTCCCGAAACACCATCGCGTGCAATGGCATACAGCACCGGAAATTCGATTTGTTCATCATTGGCCCCCAGGTCAATGAAAAGCGAGTAAACCTCGTCTAAAACTTCGGCACAGCGAGCATCCTGACGATCAATTTTGTTCAAAACGACGATGACCGAAAGCCCTTTTTCAAGTGCTTTCATCAATACGAAACGCGTCTGAGGCAAAGGCCCTTCGGCGGCATCCACCAACAAAACAACGCCATCGACCATCGTCAACATGCGTTCGACTTCACCACCAAAATCCGCATGGCCCGGTGTGTCGGCAATATTGATCTTCACACCTTTCCAATGCACAGAAGTTGCCTTGCCCGTAATCGTGATGCCACGTTCGCGTTCCAGAGCATTCGAGTCCATCACCCGTTCGACCACATTTCGCTTGTTATCCAGACTCCCGGATTGTTTTAAAAGTGCATCGACCAGCGTGGTTTTGCCGTGGTCAACGTGTGCGATAATAGCTACATTGCGATATTCCATATATTTCCAAACCTAGTTGTGTAAGCCTGTGTATGCGCCGGGGCGACATTCGCCCTCGACAAAGACGCGCTTTTCTAAGGCGGACACTTGGATTTGTCAACGCCGACGCGAAAAAAACTGCATTTTTTTGGTTACTATTCAGCCCCCATGCCCTAATCAAAAGGACTGAAGCTGAGTCAACCCAGGCAGAAAGCAGTAGGCAACAGTAAGTACTCTATAGGGAAATTGTGTGATTTCTGAATACAGATTGGGCAATGTGTTTGGCAAACTCCTGCCTGATGCCTGATGCCTCATGCCTTGTCATTGTATTGACTTTGGAAAAAAACTCAGTGCCCAGCTGAGTAGTAACGACAACCCCTGCTCACACAACACCCATTACTTGCCACTTTTGCTCACGTATGTTATTAGTCGAATAATTGGCTTCGCCAATGTGGTGTGAAAAAATTATTTCAGTGATTCATTATGCTTGGAGGTCTCTATGGACCGCTATATTGTTGTGTGTCTGGTCTGTCTTTTGCTCGTCTTCTATTCAGCATGTAACAAAAAAGAGAATCCCTCAGATTCTTCAACAGACAATGTTGCCGCCACAGCAGAAAAACAAAATAATACAGATAAAGTCAAAGAAGCCCCAGGTGCCCTTAACGATGGCCAATGGCCGTCATCCATCTATTCCAAATACGGCATCGATGAAATTTCTACAAAAGGTAAAATTGTATATACAGATTTTCCCCCCGATGGTCCTTATCAATACAATGTCCATTACGCTGGCGTCACCCGGGAAGAACTCAAAGCATGGGTCGATAAACTCATCGCCAAAGGTATGCGAATTCATGATCGGGATAAAGAAAGAGTCAATAATAAAGACTATGATCACGACACCATGATCTATTTTGCTGATGAAAAACAGCCTTACAGAATACGGCTTTCCTTCGATTTCAATAAAGATATGGAAATCGAATATTATGCAGAGAATCCCAATCCTGCTTTTACAATTACAGAAAAAGATGACCAGTACTTTATCTACTACAATTTGAGCATTTCACTTAATCCTATCAACCAAAATAAAGAATTTAAAGGCAGTTTCGATTCTCTCGGTCTAAAAGCAGAAGATCTCAAAGTCAACGATAATGTCCGCGCCGTCTCTATGTCCGAAGGCTCAAACGGCGGTGCCATGAAAATCAGCTTCTATCAGGATCACCTCACCACAAAAGAAGAAAGCATTGCCTGCCGCGATCTCATTATGGACAAACTCGCCGAAAAAGGCGCTAAATTCTCCCACGCCATGAGTGGCAAAGAGATGACTGCAGCAGAACTCAAAGAAGCGAACATCGGTAGTTATATGATTGAGATGAACGATAAAAAATTCATGATGATGGTCGACCCTGACTCTGAAATCAACGAATTTGGCGGTAGTTATGGCGTCCGTCTCATGCTGAAAAAATGATTTTATATTGACTCGCCTTTGGGCGGTCTTAAAACCCGCCCATACGGCTCGCTTCTCGGCTATCGGCCTACGGCCGATACGCCTACCTACGATGGCTATGGTCTGCGACCATACGCCATCGTTTTTTTTAGGTGCTATCGCACGCCATCTATGACATAAAGATACATAGTTTATGGCCTCCACGATTGCATGTAGAGGTAAACTCACATTTTCCGGGTTTTACAAAGCACCTGAAATTCATGGATACATTTCATCGATATTCACCTTTTATTCAGGATTATATCTATCGATCCGGCTGGCAAACGCTGCGCGCCGTTCAAAATGCTGCAGGAGATGCCATCTTTAATACGGATGACAATGTCTTACTCACAGCATCCACAGCATCCGGCAAAACAGAGGCCGCATTCTTCCCAATTCTAACCCTGATCGACGAAACGCCACCATCATCGGTGGGCGTTTTATATATTGCCCCACTCAAGGCCCTGATCAATGACCAGTTTGGCCGACTCGAGGAATTGTGCGAAGAAGCAGGTATCGCCGTATCGCGCTGGCATGGCGATGTTCCCCAATCCCAAAAGCGAAAGCTGCTGCGCAAACCATCGGGAATTCTTCAAATTACGCCCGAATCCCTCGAATCCCTGATGATCAACAAACACATGGAAATTCCATCGCTTTTCGGGGATTTGCGCTTTATCGTCATAGATGAAATTCATTCACTCTTGCGCGGCGACCGCGGTGGACAGACTTTTTGCCTGATTGAGAGAATGTGCAAACTGGCCGGATGCAATCCCCGCCGCATAGGCTTGTCTGCTACTATCGGCAATCCCGAAGCCGCAGGGCAATTCCTGGCAGCAGGAAGCGGCAAAAGAACCATCATTCCAAGGATTGACGCCAAAAAAGATGTCTGGCGGCTTTCGATGGAACACTTCTATAACACGCCTCCTCAGGCAGATGATAGCAAAGAACTCCATGCACAGAGCGAATCTGCCATAGAACCGCCGACCGATACAGCCCCCGAAGCTGCAGATCCCGGCATGGGCTATATCTTTGAGCATACCAAAGGCAAAAAATGCCTCATATTTACCAACTCCCGGGAAGAGTGCGAAGCCGTCTGCCAAAATCTGCGGCAGTACTGCGAAGTCAATCATGAACCCGACAGATTTTTGATACATCACGGCAATCTGTCTGCTTCGTACCGCGAAAGTGCCGAAGAAGACATGAAAGATGACGATTCACGCATGTCTGTCTGTGCAACGGCAACGCTGGAGCTCGGCGTCGATATAGGTCGCCTTGAACGTGCGTTCCAAATCGATGCACCTTTTACTGTTTCGGGATTTTTACAGCGCATGGGACGCACAGGAAGACGCGGAAATCCAGCCGAAATGTGGTTCGTCATGCGTGAGGATCATCCCGAAGCCCGTGCCATGATGCCCGACATGATCCCATGGTACCTCGTACAGGGAATTGCACTCGTCCAATTATATATTGAAGAACGATTCGTCGAACCCCCAAGGACAGAGCGATTACCCTTTAGTTTATTGTATCATCAGACCATGAGTACACTGGGCTCATGCGGTGAAATGACACCCGCCGAACTGGCTTCGAGAGTGCTTCCGCTCTCGTATTTTCATCGAATCACACAGGATGATTTCCGCATGCTGCTGCGCCATCTCATCCAGATAGATCACATCACCCAAACAGAAAATGGGGGTCTCATTGTTGGACTTGCTGGCGAGAGAATCATCAATAACTATAAATTCTATGCCGTTTTTCAGGAAAACATCGAATACGCGGTGCGAGCAGATTCGCAGGAACTCGGCACGATTGTCAAACCGCCGCCTGTCGGCGATAAAATCGCCATTGCCGGTCGTGTCTGGGTCGTCGATGAAGTCGACCACAAACGAAGGGAAGTCTACTGTACCCTCGTCAAAGGCAATATCCCTGCGTATTTCGGCGATTGTGCAGGCGATATCCACACGCGCATTCTCGAACGCATGCGAACTGTACTTACCGAACAAACCGTCTATCCCTATTTGATGAAACACGCCGTCTGCAGGCTCGAAAAAGCCCGCGAAACGGCCCGAATCGCCGAAATGACTCAACGTCCGCTCGTCCATCTTGGCGGAAAGATGTGGACACTTTTCCCATGGCTTGGCAGTTATGCATTCCTCGCGCTCGAGAGATTTCTCAAAGTGCGCTGCGGTGAACGCCTTAAACTCAAAGGATTGAGCCCATCGCGCCCTTATTACATACAGTTCACGATGCAGGCCGATGAAAACGAGTTTTACCAAATCACTGCAGAAGAGGCGGCCAAATCATTCGATCCGCTCGAACTCGTCTACCCAAAAGAAGTTCCCGTGTTCGATAAATATGATGAATATATCCCCGAAGAATTGGTTCGCAAAGGCTTTGCATACGGTGTCCTCGATATCGAAGGCATGAAAAAACGCGTCCTTTCATGGAAACCCTAAACAATTCCGCATTAAATAGTGAGCATCGTTAGATGCGAACAAATCCGCTTGTAAAAAAAATCACCCAACGATTCCTGTCTCATCGAACCACTCAATCCCCCATAAGATTACATCCATAATTCCGCATTCCTAATTAAAATGAACCTTTCTGATTTAACCAAATACGCCAGAGAAAAATATGGCATTTTCGAAGACTTCAAATGGTCCGACTTTCCCGGCTTTTCTGTACTCACCAATCCCAACACAGGCAAATGGGTCGCACTGCTGATGCGACAGTGGGACTCCGAAACCGGAACCGAAATCGAGCGCTGCGATATCAAATGCGGTCAATACAATCTCTATAGATTTAAACGGCCATTTTTATCTATGCCTTTTCGTATGAAAGGTTTTAACTGGCTCGGTGTCACCCTTGACAGCCGCACAGACCCAGGACTTGTCCGTTTTCTATTCGACAGCGCCATTAAACAAGATAACAAAAAAAATACCATTCAACGAGGCGCGCGGTTTACACCTGCACAATCCCCAAATACCCCCAATATTTACCAGGATACCCCAATTACCCAGATTACAGACGTTCCAAAGTCACCTGCAGCCTCTGTCACGGCTTATCAGGAGACCTCCATCCCCCAACAGAATGAACTGCTTGCCTGGAGAAAAACGCAAGAGATCAAAACGAACGCACCCCCCGAAAAAATACGCCAGATGATGCGCTTGTACGACAAAAAGAATGAAAATTCTTTTCTCAAAAAATGTAAAAATTTCTATACCCAGGGCATGTTCATGCGGGATTACGAAGATGACGTTCCCTGGAGAGGCATCTTTCAACAATATTTTCCAACTTATCACGATTTAAACATTGAACAGTTGCGGGGCTATTTTACGTGGCGCACTCAAGTCAGAAAAGGGAACTATACCTTTATATGTACCTCGCTGGCCTATATCTATCTCTATGAATTGCTCAATCAAATTGGCACGGATTCACCCCAGGACAGCCTTCAGCGCATGAAAGCTTTCGAAACGGGATTTCTCGACTCGGGAATCGGCGACCAATCCATGCGAAAGCAGCTGCTGCAATGGATGCTCGAATTCGCAGTCATACACAGAATGCCGCTCGACATCACCCTGCAATACGCCGATCCCCTGACGCTCAAAACGGACAATGCGCTCGATGTACTTAAAAATCCTGAAGTCCATTCCGATGAAGAAATATTTTCTGCGTTAAATCTCCTCTCCGGAAACAAGCTGACATCCTCTGCCGCCGTATCTAAAAATGATGTCGAAGCGAAACATCTTTTTGCAGAATTCTGGAAACACTTATTAAATAATTTCAATATTAATAATAAAGATATTTTCACGGCTTGTTTTGGACGATATCTCACAGCCAAATGGTTTCCTCTGGGCAATGCCGTCTATTGGGATAATACCCAGCCCGAAACAAATGATATCATGCGCAAGTTACAACCTGACTCGCCTCTGTTCGGTCTGTCATCTCCAAAAGTTACAACAGAAAATAAAAACGATGAACCTTTTGAATATGTATTAAATAAAAGCAGAAAATATATCTACAAAGACGGTGTCTGGTATGAACAGGCTTACCAAAGCGTCTATTTTGCACCCAAGATGCTGGCTTCAATCCTGCATGAAGCCGACAGACAGCTTCGGATTTACCTCAAAGCAGGCCATGCATTGCGCGCCAAACCCGAGGAAGCATGGGTTTCTCCCTATGTCGAAGCTATCATTCAGGCAGATAGATTAGCCAAACTCGAAGCGGCAAAGCCAAAAATTAATATTGATTTATCAGAGCTTGACAAAATCCGAAGCGACGCCATGACCACGCGCGACAGCCTGCTTACTCAGGATGAGCTCGACGAAGATCAAACCGAGGCCGTGATAACGGAACATCCCAAACTCGATATCCAGACGACATCGGATGCTCAAACAGCGGTGAACACATCCGACATCGATCCGCCTGTCGGCGAAAGCAATGATACACCGCTATCCATCGAATTGGATTCA
The DNA here is from genome assembly GCA_002395385.1 of Myxococcales bacterium UBA4248. Classification (GTDB taxonomy): domain Bacteria; phylum Myxococcota_A; class Bradymonadia; order UBA4248; family UBA4248; genus UBA4248. The sequence continues at coordinate 6,386 of DGWW01000260.1, read as the reverse complement.
ATTCATTTGCAAATTTTAAAAATGCTGCTCAACGGAGAGTCCGTGAATGCATGTATTTCCGAACATCACCTCATGGCTTCGATCGTTGCCGATACCATCAATGAAGCATTGTTTGATGCCATCGGCGATAATATTCTCGAGTGCGACGGCGATAACCTTACAATCATCGAAGATTATCGCGAAGACGTTTTGGAACTGGTTCAATTATAGAGCGCTACGCAATTGGCCAGGAGCTGACAGCCGTACTTGAGGGCATCATCATCCGTATGGAATTTTGCATTGTGCCATGAGTAAACCTCATCTCCTGGCTTGCGGTTGCCAAGCCAGAAAAAGAATCCAGGTACAATTTGCATGTATTCTGCAAAATCTTCGGTAGCCAGACAGCTCGGTGATTCGACGATGGCATCAGGTCCCATGGCTGCATGCGCCGCTTTTTGCGCAACATCGAGCAGTTCCTGGGAATTGATAACTGCATGCACCGATTCGACAATTTCAAAATCTGCCGTACATTCAAAGGTTTGTGCAGTAAATTGTACAATACTTTTAAGTCTTTCGAGTGCGCGTGCACCCACTTCCGGGTCGAGATAGCGCATGCTGCCTGTCATTTCGACTTTATCCATGATGAGATTATCCGGCGTCCCCCCATGGATCGAACAAATCGAAAGTACGAGCGATTTCATGGGGTCGATATTTCGGCTTCCCACGGTGAGTACATTTTGCACGATGCCTGCAGCACATACGATGGGATCGATGCATTTATGCGGCATTGAACCATGACCGCCTACCCCGTGAACAACAATTCTAAAATTATATTTTGCAGCCATCAGAGGTGCTGGTTTTACGACGACTTTGCCGGTCTCAACCTCGGGACGGTTGTGCAATCCAAAAACGGCCTCGATCGGATATTTTTCAAACACGCCGGTTCGAATAATTACCTGCGCACCATCGGTCGTTTCTTCAGCAGGCTGAAAGATCAGTATCACACTGCCCTTCCAGGCATAGCGCATTCTGGCGAGTATTTTGGCTGCCCCGATGAGCGAAGAAGTATGAAAATCATGACCACAGCCGTGGGCACAGCCAACATTTTGGCTCTTATAGGGGGATTTCCACGCCTCATCCAAGGGAAGCGCATCGATATCCGCTCGAAGAGCCACACATTTGCCAGAATTTGCCGCTTCAATTCTGGCAATAACACCGGTATTCAATCCCATTTCGAGGATTTCAACACCATCGATCTGCGACAAACACTCGCGAATATATTTCGTTGTCTCGATTTCATGCCAGGATACCTCGGGATGGCGATGCAGATGATGTCTGATTTCAATAATGTGTTCGAGTTCTTTGGATGTAATGTTGAATGTCATTGTGAAGCCCCCTTACAATTCGGAATGCGGATTGCGGATTGCGGAATTGTTTTGAATGAGCAATGTGCAATGTGCAATTGGGATGCAAAACTAAAGGTGAAGTCTAAAGCTAAAATACTTCATTCTTTAGGAATAAATCTGATAACTCATTCATTGCTAATTGCTAATTGCTAATTGCTAATTGCTAATTGCTAACTGCTAACAGCTAACTGCTCATTGCTCATTGCTCATTGCTCATTGCTCATTGCTCATTGCTAATTCAATCCCTGGGTTCCCACATCTCATGCAATGCAATCAAGCGTTCGAGAGATGCTGTACCAAAGCGTTCATATTTTTTACACAGAGAATCCCAGGATTTTTCTTCGCGGAGAAAAGCAGGATTCTTGCTGTAAAAATTATCTGCATAAGTAATCAGCTTTTCTTCGAAGGTCTCGGGTAAAAAATCTCTCGCAGGAAGCGGCATTTTCCCGTCTATGATTTCCTGTGCGGTCAGGCCGCTGCCAATATGGCGCTCGCAAACGCGGGCATGGCGCGCATATTTTATACCATCGAGTTTTCGCAGATATTCAGCACCTAAAATGCCATGACGCATATAGGGTTCAGTGCCATGGCAGCCGATATCGGGCGCATCAACCCATAGAATGCCATAATCGTGAAGCATGGCTGCTTCGCGCAAAAAAACATAATCGATAGCATCGGCATAACGACTGTGTTTTGCCAGATCCAAAGCTTTTTGGTACACGCATTCCGAATGGATGCGCATAATTTCATGACAATTGGGAATGGACATTTTCAAAAATAAATCGTGCGCCGTATGGCCAAAGGGCATAGGCGCACGGCGCAAGGCGTATTGAGGCGCAGCCGAAATAGCATGCGCTAATCCAACATCAACAAAACGATGAGCAGAATCACCAGAACAACGATGGCAGCTCCAATGCAAATCCATACTTTTCTGGAAATATGGAATCCCTGATCGACGCGAGGCATTTCAATCGTCTCGTCATTGTCCCAGCTATCATCGATCTGTTTCGGCACCCCATCGGCATCCGACATCAGCAATTCATTTTCTTCGGCAGCCTTTCGCAAAGCATCGATGGGAATCAACTCGCTGCGCGTATGCGGCTGGACATCGTCATCTGCCGCAGTGGCACCTTCGGGTGCAGGCTGTGGCGAGAGATCTTCATCATGATATTGAGGCGGTTTAATTTTGGCAATGATTTCGCCAAGTTCCGTAGGCGGATTACCCAGCCGGTTCATATAACCGCGCAGTGCATCGGCAAAATCTTTTGCACTCTGATAGCGGTCGGCACGATTTCGCGCCAGGCCCTTACGGACGATCGCTTCGAGATCGGGCGTGACATGCGCGTTATACTGTGTAATCGAAGGAACGATGGATTTTCGCACCAAATCGAGGATTTTCATCTCGACCGGATCATTGAAAAGCGGCCTCGATGTCAGCATTTCCCACAAAATAATGCCCACCGCATATATGTCACTACGATGATCGATGCTCTCGCCATACGCGGCTTCGGGCGACAAGTAGCTGAATTTGCCCTTAATCAAACCGGGAACCGTGCGAGAAATCTGCGATTTCGATTTAACGAGGCCGAAATCCGTTATTTTAACATCGCCATTGTAACCCAAAAGAATATTGGGCGGACTGACATCGCGATGAATCAGATTGAGCGGTTCTCCTTTGTCATTCGTACAATGATGGGCATATTCCAAACCATCGAGCACGAGAATCGCAATTCTAAGAGCCTCATGTACCGGAAGCTGGAACTGGTATTGATTGGCAAAGCTAAGAACTTCGCGCAAATTCATACCATCGACAAATTCCATCGACAAGAACAGGGCGTTATCCATGAGCCCGATTTGGTCAACGCGCACAATATTGGGATGATGCAGCGCCAGACAAACCGATGCTTCATCAACAAACATGCTGACGAAATTCGGCTGTCCAGCCAATGACGGCAAAATCCGTTTGATTGCCATAATCTGACCTGTGTTCAGATTGCGCGCACGGAATATTTCCGCCATACCGCCGACATCGACGCGATTGAGAATTTCGAACTGTGTGGTATCCGGCATGTCTATTCTTCCGATTCGAGTACGGCTTTCAGCTTACGATGCAAACCGCCAAAGGCACTCCCACTCATTCCTAGTACGATATCACCTGTTTTGCAATGGCTAGCGAGATAAGAAACAATATCATCGACTTCTGGGATGAGCTGTGCGTGTTTCCCCATAGCATTCAAATCCTCGACAACTTTCGGGATATTGATGAGCTGTTCGGGAGGCAGATCATCCTTTTTATAAGGCGCACTCAGGATAATCTCGTCACATTCGGCCAATGCGACGGGATATTCATGCTGAAATACCGCACGCCGCGAAGTGTTGCTTTTCATCTCAAAGATGCCCCAAATCCGGTTGTGCGGATGACGTGCACGAATCGCGCGCACTGTCTCACGAACCGCAGTCGGATGGTGGGCAAAATCGTCGTAAATCGTCACACCTTTGACGATGCCAATCAACTCCTGGCGCTTCTTAACTCCGCGATATTCCGCAAGTCCCAATGCAATTTTATCAGCACTCACGCCGAGCTGATGTGCCAAAACCGAAGATGCTGTCAAATTGTAGGCATTGTGACGTCCCGTCATCGGTGAATCGATATGAACGAGCAAATTCCCCGTTTTATCGACGACATCGAGACTCACACCGCCATCATGCATCACGATATTTTGGGCATTGTAGCTGCCTTTGCCGTTCAGACTAAACCCAATGCACTCGCAAGAAGCCGATTTGACTACGCGACAGACATTGTCATCATCGGCATTGTAACAAATGACACCCTTCGGCCCCATATCGCGCACGAGCTTTTCAAACACGCCGATAATCTCCTCGAGATCCTTGTAAATATCAGCATGATCAAACTCGATATTGTTAATGCACAAGAGGTTTGGCGCATAATGCCAGAACTTGGGCACTTTATCGAACCAAGCCGTGTCGTACTCATCACCTTCGATGATAAAATAATCCTGATTTCCACGGTGGGCACCGCAGCCATACGCCAGCACTTCACCCCCGATAAATACCGAAGGATCGATCCCCGCATGGTCCAAAATCGAGGCAGTCAGCGAACTCGTCGTCGTCTTGCCGTGTGTTCCCGAAATGACAATGCGATGGGCGCTCGATTTTAAATAAAAATGATACAGCGTCTCGGGCAGCGAAATGCATGAAAATCCACGTTCCATCGCGGCGATGCACTCCTCATTCGTGCGGCGGCAAAAATTCCCAACCACCACAATCGTATCTTTGGGATCGAGCCCATCAAGATGCTCCGGCTTCCAACCTTCCATGGTCTTAATCCCACTGCGCGCCAAAATATCGCTCATGGGCGGATAAAATCCAATATCCGAGCCGCTCACCTCATAACCCGACTGGCACAAAAGCACACCCAGTGCACCCATGCCCGTACCGCAACATCCCAACAAATGGAATCTTCGGGGATTCGTTATAAACTCAGGACAATCTCGCTTTTCCGGTGCAGTCATCGCATTCTCCTTTGCTTGCACGTGCCACATCATGTGACTCTGTCATTCTATACCAAGCTGAACGCGGTGTTAAATTTTTAGCCCTTGATGATTTGGTGTACGGCTATTTCGTCGATCGAAATACGCCGTACACATCGGGCTATTTGCGGCGTGACAGAGACGTGCGGACCGCGCGTCTCTACACGCCGCAAATACGCCCTTTTGCGCGTGGCTATTGGCGCTCGCTATCATGATTAGATTTGCGCCGTCGGAATGACGCAGATTCCAGGAAGCAAGGCAAAGCCGGAGGGAGCGTACTAAAGTACATGACCGACGGCGACAACGCAGCTGACGACGAAGATGCGCATTCCGGCGAGCGCAAATACGCCACGCGGCGCTACCGCGCCTTATACGGATTCCTCACCCGTGGATACCGCCTCCCCCTTATTTCGACGCTTTACAACGGCCTGATTTGCCCGATTGATCTCATTTTCAACTTTGGAAGCAAAATCGCCGTAAATCCCAGGTTTGGCAAGTTTCATCGCAGTCAGATACGGCACAATGCGGTCATTGATAAGGGTGAGTAAGGGCTTTTTGAGGCTAGACGCACTTCTTGTTTTAAGCGCAGTCGCCGTATTGAATGCGTCATTTGCCAGGTCGAATTCGTTCTGGGCAGCCGTTAGGGCACTCACAAGCTCACCGATGCCCTGCAACGAAGCAATAGCAGTCTTCGCGTCAGCGGCACTCAAATCTTCGAGCAGGCTTTTGATCAGCGATGATTCGCGCGCATAGCTTTCGGTAGTGATGCCTTTGTACTTCACCGTGATTTCGAGAAGTAGCGTCGCCGCCGCCTGAATAGCGGGGATCGGCAGATTCACATAACCCGTCAGCGCTGCATTCAGCTTGCGGATGATTTCATCCCGTTTGGAATCCATAACGTCCAGATTGCTCGACGCTTTGTCGGCTTTGATGGCTGTGGTGAGGGAAGCCGAAAGCGCCTCGACCTCCGCAAACGTATCCTTCAGATAGGCATCGCAAACGACGTCGGAGTTTGCATCCACCTCGGCTTTGAACAGTCGGACAATGGCATTCGACAGGTTGTCGGCCTCTGTGACACGGACAGTAGAGATGATCTTCTTCATGATACTAAACTCCTCGGTCATTCAGGGTGGGGGAACGAATGAAAACTGCACTCATTCGCAATATCAGATTTTGCGTCAAAATCCTCACAATCGAGAATCAATCTCAAGCATCTCTAACAATTTATTTCATCTGTCACATTGCGTCAACGATTTGAGTCAATTTTCCATTAGTAGAAGACAGCAAAAGTCAGCTCGCGGAATTTTTACGAAATACCAAAATGACAAAAGTCAACTCGCGGAATTTTTACGAAACTCCAAAATGTCAAAAATCGGCTCGCGGAATTTTTACGAAACACCAAAATGGCAAAATTCGGCTCGCGGATTTTTTACGAAATACCAAAATGGCA
>DGWW01000261.1:23571-29849 GCA_002395385.1 Myxococcales bacterium UBA4248 | reverse complement strand
CGAACATGAAAATAAGGTACGCAAGAACCTTGAAGATGAAAAACAAACACTAGAAACCATACAAGAAAAATGAGAATGCGACGGCCCTGATGGGATACCTATGATCCCCCGGTAGGCGCGATGCGCCAACCGGGGGCTGCAAACCTTGAAATTCTAACGGACTTCTATCGCAACATTATTTAGAGGAACGCACTTTTGAACCATCTCACGATAATTCTTGCAGAAGGAACATACTTTCTGGTTGTCCCATAATGATTCTTGCAAAAAGAACGCACCTTGTAGAAGAATCATCATGATTTTTATAAAATGAATGCACTTTTGAACCGTCTCTTGATGATTCTTTCAAAAAGAACGCACTTTACAGAAGAATCATCATGATTTTTACAAAAGGAACGCACTTTTGAACTATCTCACAATAATTTTCACAGAAGGAACGTACTTTTGGACTGGCTCATGATGATTCTTGCAAAAAGAACTCACTTTATAGAAGAATCATCATGATTCTTACAAAAGGAACGCACTTTTGAACTATCTCACGATAATTTTTGCAGAAGGAACGTACTTTTGGACTGGCTCATGATGATTCTTTCAAGGCGTATTCCAGGGCTGAACAGTTACAAAAAAAGCCGTCCAGAATCTCCGAACGGCTTTACAGAATCACAATTGGGATGATCTATGCGTTTTCGTCGCTTTCTTCTTTGTCATCCTCTTTTGGCTTATTCAACGTGAGAATGGCACCAGCGAGCAGACAGATGATGGCAGCGATGAGCCCAACGATCGTCACATGGAATGCAGCTTTGGAACGTTTTAGAGCTGCCTCATTGGCAGCAGCACTCGCTGTATCTTCGTGCTGTTCGAGTGCAGCTTTATAGGGGGCCATGCCCAGAGATTTATTAAAGCCAACAATCTTTTTCTCGTTGATCCAGATGGTCGGTGCACCTTCAAAACCGGACTCACGAATTTTAGCCAGAATATCATCGACAGCCTTGGAAGAAGCCGGATCCGTCAAACAAGCTTTGAATGAATCCTCATTGATGCTGCATTCGCGGGCATATTCGAGAAGTTTACCGGCATCCTTGCTGGGTTCTTCGAACAGGCAATCGGCGTACTGTGTCTCTTTCTTTTGTTTTTCGGCGCAGAAATAGGCGACGCATGCTTCTTTTTGTTTGCCCAGTGGGATGGTGAGACGCGTAAAGTTAATGCGGTCGCCATATTCTTTTAAAAGCTCAGAGAGCTGTGGATGGAGCTGGCGGCAATGCGGACAATCGAAACTTGAGATCTCGACGACATTGATTTTATTGGGGAGATAAAAGGACTTGATATACTCGGGAACGACATTTGCGGGTTCAGCATTATCGGCAGGATTGGCTGCGGGGGCAGGTTCCTGCGTCTGGGGACGTGTACCCAGTGCGATGGGACCGCACGCGATGAGCAGATAGAAGCAAATCCACAAAACCGGATGTAGTCTGGGTGGGGGAACTTCTTCCTCGTTTTTATTTTTCATCAGCAGGACGGCAGGAATGACCATGAGCAGCGCGGAAGTATCGATGCCCATACAGAGCCAGCAGAAGGCATGAATTTCGAAAGCCTGCACGAGGACGAACAGAAAAGCACCGATGGCACTGCAAATAATGGCGAGCGGAATCCAAAATGTCGAAAGCGACCTGCCCAGGATTTTAAGTTTGGTGCGGGCACAGAAAAAGCTCGTCAAAAAGAAGAAAGAGTAGGCAACGAGCCCGAGCGTCGGCAGAAAAATGCCATATTTTTGGCCGAAATCGGACTGAGCGACGACCGAACACGATGCGCCTTCGGCGCAGAATGTGTTGTGAACGAAGTAATAATCGACCGCCAGCATGGACGCAAAAACGAGTGCACACAGCGATAGAATGCGAATGGCTGTATACAGCCATGAACGGGAAATATTGCTTATTGTCATGAAAAAACCTTACATATTGAACGTTCAATTCAAAGTGGGAATCCACTTTTGGGGCACTTTTAACAAAATGCCGTTTTAATGTAAAATTGTGCTTGCTTTTGGAACGATTTTCCTTGCTCCCCTCTTAGCCCATAATGTTTGTTTATCAACAAACATTTCCGAAATCATGCATACCACACAAAATCTCCGGATTCGTGCGATAAATTTTTTTTTCGCCACGTATGCCGAAGGCATAGTGGCAAGGCGAAAGCGTATTCGTGCCGAAGGAACGAATAGCTGAAGCCAAAATCACACACAAATACCTACACCGAGCCTGCGAAACGAAAATAACTTTTTTGAATTCATCTGTTTTTATTATGACGCAAAAAAATCTATAATTGGAATTCGAAATCTGGCCAATTCGCCACGCAATGGGGATTCGATATGCAAAAAAGACGCAGTCTCTCACTCTCGCTATTAGTCATTTTAGGTCTTTATGGCTGCAGTGACGCCAATGTAAACGATGAAACCTGCCATATTGGCGAAAGGGAATGCATCGGCAACACGATGTTTTATTGCCAAAATGGCGAATACGTATCGCATTTTTGCTCCAATGGCTGCAATGCACAAATAGGAGCCTGCATCAATGCAGGTGCCAGATGCACGGTCTCGACCTGTCCTGTCGGGCAGACCTGCAGTGAAATTACCGGGAATTGCGTATCGGGTGTCACCGAACCGGAATGCAGTGCCAGTGCCCCATGTCCAGCGCCATTGATCTGCAAAAGCGGCGTATGCGTCAGCGACAACAATCAGCCCGAATGCAGTGACAGTGTACCATGCCGTGCGCCATTGATCTGCAAAAGCGGCGTATGCGTCAGCGACAACAGTCAGCCCGAATGCAGCGACAGTGCACCATGCCGTGCGCCTCTCACCTGCGAGAATGGCGTATGCGTCAACCACGAAGAGCAGCCGGAGTGCAGCGACCTGGATGCGCCCTATTGTTCTGGCAATACCTGGGTGACATGCCAGGATGGCAAACAGCAATTTGAAGAATGTCAGACGGGATTTCATTGCGAAGCCAGTGGCTGCGTCGAAGATGAGCCGCCCGTTATCGATCCGCCCAATGACGAATGTGATCCGGCTGATTATCCCATCTGCGATGCCCAGGGCAATCGGCTCACCTGCGTCGAAGGGCAAATTGTGAGCAAAGGATGCGCCAAAGGCCTGCACTGTGACAGTGGGGAATGCGTTGAAGATGCGCCCCCCGAACCCGAATGCAACGAAGCCGATTATCCCAAATGTGAGGGCAATGCGCGCATAGAATGCGTCGATGGTGCCACTCATAGCATCACCTGCAAATCCGGATGTGATGCAGCGCTTGGGGTATGCAACGAAGACAAGCCCGAATGCGACGAAGCCGACTACCCACAATGCGAAGGCGACGAAACGCGTCTGACATGTGAAAGCGGTAAAATCAAAAAAACAGCTTGCGGAAAGCTCAAAATGTGCGAGGCAGGCGCCTGCATAGACCGTCCCTGCGAGCCAGAATCTACGACCTGTCAAAGCGGCATGCTCGCCATTTGCGACAAAAACCAAGTATGGCAGCTCGAATCCTGTGGTACCGGCCAAATCTGTCTTGCCGGTGAATGCGTCGAACACGGCACTGCTCCCGAAGTCAAAACCTGCGAACAGCCACTCGCCATTTCTGGCGACCAGGCCTGCGAAAAGACCGGGGCGGGCAAAAAACTGGTGCTGCGCGGTGATATTCTCGGTTTTGACCAGACGCTCGAGGGCGGAAGTATCGTCATCGAGGGCAGTAAAATTACTTATGTTGGATGTGACCCCAACATGGACAATGCGACAGTCATTACCTGCCCGAACTCGGTCATTAGCCCGGCATTTATCAATGGCCACGAGCACGTTACCTTTTCGAATGGCGTGCCGGCCAAATGGGGCGATGAGCGATTTGACCACCGGCATGACTGGCGCAAAGGGAAGAATGGCCACAACAAAGTCCCCGGCAATACGACGAGCGCCAACAATGGCAATTCCGTCGTCGAAATGCGTGCACTGCTTTCGGGCACGACTTCGATTTTCGGATCGGGTTCCGCACCAGGACTCGCCCGAAACTTAGACGTCAAATCTTCGACGATTGGCGGCATTACCTCCATTTATCAGACATTCCCACTGAACGATTCTGATGGCAAGACCTACGATTCGGGATGCAATTACACTTACCATGACTCGGTCGCGTCATTTGACAATTCCTGTCCCTATGGGCCGCACATCGCCGAAGGCATCAATCAGGCAGCACTCAATGAAATGCGCTGTTTAAGCGGCGAAGGCAGCAAATCAAAAGATATTTTTAAGCCCAATGTTGCAGTCATTCACGGCATTGCCATTACCATCGACATGATCAAAAAAATGGCCGACAACCAGGTCAAGCTCATCTGGTCACCGCGCACCAATATTTCGCTTTATGGCGATACCGCGCAGGCGCCTCTCTATCATCGGATGGGCGTGACGCTGGGACTTGGTACAGACTGGCTCTATTCAGGATCGGCCAATATGCTGCGCGAACTTCAGTGTGTCGATTATCTCAACCAGAATCACTACAGCCGCTATTTCAGCGATTATGAGCTATGGCTCATGCCCACGTGGAACAATGCCGTTGCTTTTGGCGTCGAAAAATATCTGGGCAAACTCGAGGCTGGTTTTAATGCCGATGTCGTTATCTTCAAGAAGACAGCCACCAAAACGGGCTATCGTGCAGTCATCGAAGCCAACAATGAAGATGTGCTGCTCGTGACGATGAACGGAACGCCCATTTATGGGGATGCCAATCTCATGGTGAATGGCAGTGAATTTTCGATGTGCGGACAAGCGAAGAAATTCGACTTTAAAGCAACCGGAGCCAAAAGCGAAATCACAGATATGTCGGTCCTCGAAGCTGCCGCAAAATATCCCATGTATTTCTGCGATACTCCCAAAGACGAACCGACCTGCGTTCCCCAACGCACGCGTCCAACCGATACGGAAACCCAGAAAACGACGCTCTACAATGGCGATTATACCGCTGCAGACGATGCCGACGGCGATGGCATTCAGGATGACATCGACAACTGTCCCACCATGTTCAACCCCATTCGGCCCATGGAACTCGACCGCAAACAGACCGACTCGGACGACGACGGGTGGGGCGACATTTGCGATCCCTATCCGATGTGTGCAGCCAACGACACCACTTGCAACGATGATACGCCGCCTACCGAAAAAGATACCGACAACGATGGCATAAAGGACGCCGAAGACAACTGCCCGAAGAATGCCAATCCCGATCAGACCGATACAGACGGCGATGGCAAAGGCGATGCCTGTGATGCCTGCCCCAATGACGCCAATCCCGGCGATGCTGCATGTCCCGGTGCCACTGCGTACACAGTCGATTTTTCGTGTCCAAACGACGCCTGTGAACATACAGGTTCTGGCTATAAATCCGAAGTCTATACAGAGACCTTTGGCGATGTAACCTTTACGGCAAAGGGCGATGTCAACACGACCAAAATCGGCCAGGAATCCAATTTCTTTGGCCTGAGCATGACCGGCAATACGTCGAATCCGTCGAGCATCACGGTGACAGGTATCGATGGCCTTGCGCAACTGACCATCACTTATGTTTCGTACAACCCGACGCCTTCGACCGATGCCATTCTCAACATCACGGCCGGAACCCATGCAGATCAAATCAAACACAGCTACGATGCCACCGCCGTCCAGGAACTCAGCCAAACCCTGACTTACGACGATAAAACCATTACCAGCTTCACCATTGCGCCCGAACAGGGCACAGGAAACAATGCCCACCGAATTCACATCACCAGTGTTTCATGGACAATTCCTGAGTAATTATTTAGACTTTTTGCGAGATTTTTTTATAATCACAGCCTATCCGGCGTAGCCGGATACGGCCTGTGTGTTCGGCACTTTCCGGCAATGCCGGATGCGGCCTCACAAAGGCGCTTTTTGCAAAAGCAAATACGCGCCTTTTTCTTTTCCGGATTATTCAAACCCACGTTTTCCGTACAGTGTCCCTGTTGAGAGATTTTTCCCAAAACTCTCTCCAGGCGATATTCAATCCCCATTGCGTACTTCATTTTACGATTACATTTCATTCGCCTGTCTCATCGTCGGCGGCATATTGCTCGTCGTTGGCGTATGGATGGCACTCCATGAACAATGGCTTAAAACCGCTATTTTTGCGGTCTTTGGCATATTGGTCTGGCATATCAGCACATTGTTTGCACGATATGCCATTGCAGCCTCGGGAAGGCAGAAATAATGAGCAGTTAGCAGTTAGCAGTTA
>DGWW01000261.1:6474-23426 GCA_002395385.1 Myxococcales bacterium UBA4248 | reverse complement strand
CAGTTAGCAGTTAGCTAATTCGAGGATTCTCGATTTTATTCCTAATGAATGGAGTATTTTTTTGCTTTAGACGTCACCTTTAGTTTTGCATTTCAATTGCACATCGCACATTGCTAATTCAAAACAATTGCACATTGCTCATTGCTCATTGCTCATTCAGAACGTCATCCACCTTTAGCTTTAGACGTCACCTTTAGTTTTGCATACCAATTGCTCACTGCTAATTGCTCACTGCTAATTCAGAACGTCATCCACCTTTAACTTTAGAAACACACATTAGTTTTGCATACCAATTGCTCACTGCTCATTCAGAACGTCATCCACCTTTAGCTTTAGAAACACACATTAGTTTTGCATACCAATTGCACATTGCACATTGCTCATTAAAATGCGGTATTTACGTTATTTACTCCTACTTCTTGTGCTCGCTCTGGGCTGTACTTCAAATGATTCAGCGGACAAGGCTCAATCTTCACAGGAACAGCATCCAATGGGCGTACTGCCTGCTCAGAGTCCAGAACTCATAGCCCAGGAATGGTCTATTTATCGCCAAAACCATCCGGAACTCAGTGAGGAAGAAGCGCGCCATCAATTTGACATTATCCAAACCATGAGTGCGGAGCATTACGATGCATATACCGCCGCATGGGCAGAACGGCGTGCATTGGCCAATGCCTGGCTAAAAGCCGAAATTGAAGACGTCTTTCATCCCGACACAGTCAGTCCGGAAATGATCCAGGCTGCCATTGACGCGTATGCCTTTAAGAGCGGCCATCCAGCATTGGTCACGGCATCCCATATTCTCATCAAACCGGACAAAACCACGACGCCAGAAATGAGAAAAGCAGCACTCGAAGCTGTTCGCACACAATTGCTCAAAGAGGGTGATTTGAGCGATGATGCCCTCAGACGACAAGCTCAGCGCCTCATTCGGGCGGGTTATAGAACCGATATGAACGCCGATTTGACTTTTCCAAGGCGTGCCATGACTTCATTTTTGGGCGAGCAGCTTTCTTACCAAACCGTCGTCGAACCCTTTGCCAAGGCTTCGTTTGAACTCTCCGAAGCCAACCCTCTTAGTCCGGTAACGGAATCAGAATTTGGCTATCACCTCATTCTATTTAAAAGCCGAACGGAAGAGAAAAAAGCTGATATCAAGCGTGATGCAGATTTTATACGTGAAAGTACAGTCCAGCAGGGAAGAAAGTTAGCCTCACGTCAAAAGATTGATGCACTCATGCAATCCAACGACATTCGTGTCGACGAAACACGACTTGCCCAAATGGCGGGTACCAATTCGCAATAATTCCGTTATCCAAGCATTACAAGACAATTCCACATTCATTATTGTTTTTAGTCACCAGGAACAGAGCAGTCCAGTCGGGGATGTCAAATGAATTCAAATCATAAACTTACCTCTCACAATGAGTTAGGCGAGCGCACCAAAGCAGTATCTGCCATGCAAACGTCTTCGCCCAAACTATCCTCACAGAGACTGCCCAAATTGTTTGCTGCAAAACGGAGTGAACAGGAAACTTCCAATTCAGAGAGTACAAAGGCATTCTCAACTATCTATTCTTCCATGAGCAATTCGGATGTTTTTCCACAAAACGAGAAGCAAAAAACAGAAGCATCCCAATCGTCCAATAAAAAGAATATCTCTTTTGGAAAATCATCCGGCACCAATCAGAATTTTGAAAAAACGCGTGCGCTGGATCTCACAAAATTATCCGAACCCTCACTATCACGCCCAAGTTCACCTGAATTTCCTGCTCAAGACTCTACTTATCCGGCATCACAGAGAGTTCCACACGTTCCGACATTGGATACCGACAAAACAGCAGCCATCCAGGTTCCGGAGAATTTAAAGCAGCCAATTACCCCCTTATCCGCACCGAACAATGCCGGAAACCTCAATACTTCCGACAATACCGTATCCAATGATGCCATTATTACACTATCCAATCACGATGTTGACGATATCGAGAAAATGATCAATGAAGATCTGGACATCGATATTTCAAAGACCACAGCCATCCCGGTCCCTCCTCAGGAAACCTCAGAGGAAGAGATAGGAACTACAGTTTCATTTAGTCCGATAGAAGACAATTTCGCAGAACTCCCAACAGATGCCCCAACACGCTCAGATGAGGCGCTGAATTTCGAAGAACTACATTTTATAGAGAAAGAAGAAAACCGTTGGGGGGATGCCAAACAATACCAACTGCCATCGATTGGCGATAATATAGACAACTATACTATTATTGAGGAATTGGGGCGCGGTAGTTTTGGCGCCGTATATAAGGCAAAGAATATCACGCTTGGCCGTGAAGAAGCACTCAAACTCATCCTGCCATCTGCGAAGACAGAATTTGAAGATATCGAAAAAAGATTCGAGCGTGAAATCAATATTGTCTCGCGTCTCGAGCACCCCAATATCGTCCGATTATACAATAGTGGCAAACTTCCCCAGGGGATTTTATGGATGACCATGGAACTCGTGCAGGGAGAGCGCGTCGACCAAAGAATCAAAAACAAAGGTCCTTTTAAATATGCAGATGCACGCAATTTCATGCTTCAACTCCTGAGCGGTCTGCGAGAGGCACATAAACGTCAGATAGTTCACCGTGATCTGAAGCCTGCCAATATCATGCTTCAGCAAAAAGAGGGTTATCCGGACCACGTCGTCATTCTCGATTTTGGCCTTTCGAAAGGACTTAGTCCTGCCGACAACAACAACCTTCAAAATCTGACACAAATGAGTTCCAAAAAGGTGTTCGGAACACCACAATACATGGCTCCCGAACAACTTCGTATGAAGTCTATTGGTCCATGGACAGATGTCTATGCCGCAGGTCTCATCTTTTATGAGCTCATCGTCGGCAAACGAGCCTTCGATGGTAAAACACTCTTCGAAGTTGTCCACAAACAATACTACGAAGATATCTCACTTCCACAATACCTACACAACACGGCAATTGAAGCCGTCATACAAAAGGCATGTGCCAAAAGTCCTGAGCAGCGCTACAAGAATGCCTCAGAATTTTATGATGCTGTTAATCACTTAGGAGATATCTACAGTCCTTCACCAGATAGCAGCAATACTACCAAAGATTCAGACGACACGAATGTCCCAAACCCACGCGGCCCACAAAAGAATCTCGAAACGGTCGTATATGCGAGTTCACCGGCCATGGGGCTATTTAAGAATAATGCAGCCCATCCCAATTCATTACCGCAGCCCAATCTGTCTGAATCTGTAGCTCAAGCCCCCGAGAAAAGAAAATTTTGGAAAAATTTCGTCATCATCCTGCTTGTTATCATCATCATTATATTGGCGACACTGGTCATAATGCTCTTTTTGGATGCAGAGCCGTTCCATAGTTTATTACAACTAAGTCGAGGATAAGCATGCCGCATACGCCATCGGAAGATCCGTTGACCACAGTAGATCTCAATGAGCCTATCATTCCCAAAGCTAAACGACCTCAACCAGAAAAGCGTGGATTGCAGGGAGCTACCATTGTGCTCGATCCAAACGATGAAAATTTGCCGCAGCCATCACGAGCACCATCCGCCCAGGAAGCCCATAGACTGACACCAGCGGATAAGGAAATAAGATCCGAAGAGAATGCTCCACGTCTGAGCAAAGAAGAGCTCAGAGCATCGCTCATATTTGAACGGACAGAAAACCGTTGGACAGAGGCCAAGAAATACGACCTCCCCCATATTGGCGATACGATTGGCAATTATAAGATCCTGAGTGAATTAGGCAGGGGCGGGTTTGGCGCAGTCTACCGAGCAAAAAATCTCACACTTGGGCGCGAAGAAGCGCTCAAACTCATTTTGCCTTCGGCCAAAACAGAATGCTCCGACATTGAAAAGCGGTTTGAGCGCGAAATCAACATAGTCTCTCGCCTGGAACATCCCAATATCGTTACATTATACAGCAGTGGCATGCTCAATCATGGCATACTGTGGATGACCACCGAACTCATTCAGGGCGATCGCCTCGATAGCAGGCTCCAAAGGGAAGGCGCCCAGTCTTTCGAAAAAGCCAATCAAATCATGATTCAGCTAATGCGTGGTCTCATGGAAGCCCACCAAAGGCACATCGTCCACCGGGATTTAAAGCCGGCCAATATCATGCTTCAAAATAAAGCCGGTTATAAAGATCAGGTAATCATACTGGATTTTGGATTGTCCAAAGCCATCGGCCCAGAGGATAACAACGCACTTCAGAATCTGACTAATTACAATTCTAAACGGGTCTATGGCACGCCACAGTACATGGCCCCTGAACAGCTCAAGATGGCTGAGATCGGTCCCTGGACTGACGTATATGCCGCAGGGCTGATCTATTTTGAATTGCTCACCGGCGAAAGTGCCGTCCAGGGAACGACCCTGTTCGACGTCGCATACAAACAGCATTATATACCGGTCGAATTTCCAGTTACTTTTACGAATGCCGCGGCAAAACAAATCATACAAAAAGCCTGCCAAAAGCAACCCTCCCAACGTTATCAAAGCGCCTCAGAGTTTTATGAAGCACTCGAAGAGATATGCGATGACACTGCATCCGAGAGCGGTTTAAAGAAAAGCTTTTATACCAGCAAAACCCTGATACTGGATAAATCACAAACGAATCTTTATCCCCCAAAAGAAGCCAGTGCCCCATCTGCCATAAGTTCCGAAACGCCTCAATCGGAACAAACCAAAGATGATGACATTTATACTTGCGAAACCGAAATGCTCGATAAATCCGAAACGGATGTATCGCGTCCCCCCACCTCTTGCAAAGGCTCGAATACCGAAAAGATATCAGTTTCGTCCAATCCCTTTATATTAGATGATCATACCATTCGCCTGTTTACTGATCAAATTAACAAACAATTAAATTTATCGCCCCATAAACAAGGAATATCCGCCCTACAGATCATACAACTGATCCTGACAATCATTAGTATTCTTCTCCTCGGGTTTATTTTGGTTAAGGATAATCTGATCCATTGACCTAACGACTTCACATCCCATTTTTCCCAAAACACCATAAACGCCCTTATATCATGATGTCATGGACTGCAATGGGGAGGATAAATGGGAGGAGGTCTGAGGGATGCCAGCCGGAAGAGTGCATTTTTCGTCACAGGAAAGCAGGAGCAATCACATTTCGGCCTCTAACAGTACACGCGCATGCTGTTTTTTCCATTCATGGGCAATCATACACGCAGCACAAATGGCCGACAGGACATCCGATAGCGGCATTGACAGCCACACGCCATGAATTCCCCACACTCTCGGCAATAATAAAATAAGGGGAATTAATATAATCAACTGGCGCGTCAACGAAAGAAGCAATGATTTCATCGGCTGGTTCATACTCGAGAGGAAATTGGAACCAATGACCTGAATCGAGATGATCCAAAAAGCCATCATGAGAATTCTAAATCCAGTGATGGTTATGTTGGTGAGTTCAATATCGATCGGCGTTTCGGGAGCGACAAACATGCGAGTAAGCAAAGCAGGAAAAAGCTCACAAACCAGCGTTCCCGCAATGGTGACAGCAAAAGCACATTTGAGTGTCAGTTTGAAAGCCTGCCACATTCGATCATATTGTTTAGCGCCAAAATTATAAGCGACGATGGGCTGCATTCCCTGCGAGAACCCAAGGACAATCATAAAAAACATTGATCCAATGCGATTGACAATCGTATAGGCACCGACGTGCAAATCACCGCCATAATTGAGCAATGCATTGTTAATGAGAATAACCACGAAACATGCTGCGGCGTTTGTACAAAAATTAGGAGAACCGATAAAAAATGAACGTTTAATAATTTCCAAATCGGGTTTGAATTTATCTTTTTCGATATAAACGACTTTATCCCCTTTTAAAAAGAGATAAAATTGAATGACACAACATGTAATTTGTGCAATGACCGTCGCCCAAGCAGCCCCGCGCACGCCCATATCACAAACAAAGATGAGGAGCGGTGCCAATGCCAGATTGATTACAACCGAGAGGAATGTGAGATTCATTGCGGTTGTCGGATACCCGCTGACGCGCAATACACTATTCAGACCAAGATACATGTGCGCAAAGACATTCCCGGCCAGAATGATTTCCATGTATTCATGGGCAGGCTGCAAAGTATTCTCACTGGCTCCCAATAACACCAGGATAGGATCAAGATATACAAGCCCCACAACAGTAAACAGGACGCCAAGTACCAAATTGAGAATAATCAGATTGCACAGAACCTGACGTGCTCTTTCGTATTTCTTTTCTCCGAGATAAATCGAGCAAACTACACTGGCACCAACCCCCACGAGTGCACCAAACGCCGCAGCCATATTCATAAACGGCATGGTAATCCCCACACCGGCAATGACAAATGCTCCCAAACTGGCGATAAAAATACCGGCAATCACATTGTACAGAGAACTGGCCACCATGGCGGCAATGGCCGGCAGTGCAAATTTAAAAAGCAATTTGCTTATTTTTTCTTTACCCAAAATCAGGGCATCTTCTTCGTGTTGAGGCATTCCTGGCACCATTTGGTGTGCGCAACATCGCGCAACTACACTGTACCACCCGCAACCACACCATTCAAGAGCGAAATTCATAGCTTATTGTTGTGAACCATGTTAATGTGACTTTAAGATGTAGTCTGTACTTGTCCTTATACTAAAAGGTTATACTTAATTGAAAGTGTTCGTGCAAAAATGAAAAGTCTTTCCTCTACCATCCAAACACATACGCCATCTGATGCGTCCTCAAAAGATCGCATGACACCTCGTTCCCTGCGCGACAAATATACGTTTATTCGAGAAATCGGCCATGGCACGCAGGGGCGCATATATCTTGCAGAACGCAATGAAGATGGCGTTAAAGTGGCGATCAAGCAGCTCAATATCGAATCGGTCAAGACCTGGAAAGCCTACGATTTGTTCAAGCGCGAAGCGAGTGTGCTGCAATCATTGGATATACCCGGCGTGGCGAAGTTTTACGAAGCCATCGAACGTCTCGACGATGATCCGCCATGTTCGTACATCGTGCAGGAATACATCCAGGGACAATCGCTTGCCGACATGATCAAAGCGGGGCATCGATTTTCACTCAATCGGGTTTACGATATTATTTTACAGCTTTTAACGATATTGGACCAACTTCAGAAACATAACCCTCCCATCGTTCATCGCGATATCAAGCCATCGAATATCTTATTAAAGCCCTTGGTTGGAGATGATTTCGAAGTCTATTTGATCGACTTTGGGGCGGTTGCCAACCCGCAGATTCAGAGTGGTGGATCGACAGTTGCCGGTACTTTTGGTTACATGGCTCCCGAGCAAATGATGGGCAAACCCGAACCGGCAAGTGATATCTATTCGCTCGGTGCAGTGGCGGTGCATTTGATATCCGGCAAGTCGCCGGCTGACATGCCGGTAAAGGATTTCCATCTGATTTTTGAGCCGGATTTGCAGAACATGCCACCGACTCTGGTTGCAGCACTACGCCGCATGCTCACCCCGAATGTGGCGGATCGTTTATGTGATATTGATGTATTATCGAAATTGTTTAAGGCATTTTCTGAAAGTATCTATAGCAGCCAAACTCATATAAATGCAGAATCTCTATCGAATGAGGAATTTGAAAAACGCCTTAAACAAGTTGAATTCTACGGTCAGGATGGCAATATCGAACTTTGGCAAAGATTACCGGATAAGACACCGAGGGATGTGCCTTTATATATACAAAACATACAATATAGGGAAGATGACGAACAATACGATTTTGAACATTATTCTTTATACGTAAAAAAAGATAAAGATTGTTGGGAAATCATTAAAGATACTTTAACAATAAAAAAAGGTGATACTTTATCATTATTCGTATGCTGTATTACCATTTTTTTGAGTTGTTGTTCTGTATTCATGGTTCTAGTTTTACTATGGTTATTATTGTTTATTATTTGTTTTTCTTTGAGTTATATTACAAATCTCGACCCAGACATGCTATTATCCATTGTTAACAATTACCAAAGTTTCGTATTTCCAAGCAATATAACACAAGCAATTCCAGTTCATCTCATAATTCAATTGTCATTCTGGGGGGTGTTCATATTCATTGCATACTTAAAGCATATCTTTAATCAGAAACCTAAATTCTCCAAATTGAAAAAAGATATTAACTTCCCTATCAAAACAATGGGCATTAAACAAAACAGGGTTCTACAAATTGACAAACTCAATGATGCTCTCACCCTACCCCATTTGCTGCTATCCCTGGGACGTAAAACCATTGCCACAGTTGTTCAAATCCAATATATTCCAACTCTTAAACAAAATGTCGAAATGATAGAGTCGAAACATTTCAAAACTACCAAGCGAGCAGCTCATTATTCATGTCACGGCAAACCTAATTTTATCATTAGTTATAAATTCAATCCTCCCGATGATGCACGAGAAGAAGACATACTCCACACAATTATTACGCACACGAATGTCTTTAGCCATTTAAAGATCGGCGATCCACTTCCTATCTTGTATTGTATAGTGCGGAACGACCGGAATCGCGAAGAATTTGTCACAAGTTTGCCATTTCCCTATCCATTACAGGATCCGATTCAAATAACGGATCTGATTTGTGCCGACAGTGTCGCCGTTCGTCTTTTCAAAAGTGCCCAAATTAGCTCTCACATCCAAACGCAATTGTGTGAAAAGCATCAGAATGGAGAAGAAGTTATGGATCTTACGTCTTGTTCTGAACTGGATTATTTATTTAAAGAATTTCTGTAATAACAAGATGAAATCGGCGTATTTGCGATTTTTCGCAAATAGCCGATTTGCGGAGGCGTATCGGCGGAGCCGATAGCCGGAGCCGCAAGCCGTATGTGCACGAAGTGCACATAGGCGCGCTCCATAAGATTTATCCGCACATGCCGCAGTTGCCGCAAAAGAGACCGCGGCACATCTCACCGAACTGACGAGCGAGGTCTTTTCCGTTGAGTGTGGCGGCCAGGCCGCCGTGTGCGGTTTCGCGGTAATTGCTGGGCATGTGTTCGCCGACTTCTTTGACGGCGAGTACGACCTGATCGGGTGGGATTTGCGAACGAATGCCGGCGAGTGCCATGTCAGCGGCGGTGATGGCGAAGTTCGAGAACATGGCGTTGCGCTTGATGCAGGGGACTTCGACGAGGCCTGCGACGGGATCGCAGACGAGGCCCATGCAGTTTTTGAGTGTCAGGATGGCGCCGTGGACGACTTCTTCGGGGGAGCCATCGTGGAGCTGTACGACAGCGGCGGCCGCCATGGCTGCGCCGATGCCGATTTCGGCCTGGCAACCGAGGGTTGCGCCAGCGGTTGGGATGTCATCGTAAAAGATCATGCCGATGAAAGCAGCGACGAGCAAAGCATTGACGACTTTTGGCTCAAGTTCGGCTGGCGTGAGGCCGAGATTGATGTGAACATCGTACCAGGCGAGTAAAACGCCAGGAATAATGCCGCAGGCACCGGCGGTCGGGCAGGCGACGATGCGGCCCATTTGTGCGTTGGTTTCGGCCGATGCCATGGCATAAACCGAAGCGAGCGTGTGGAATGAGACGTAATTGACGCGCTTGATGTATTCGAGAAGTTTGGTCGAATCGCCGCCCGAGAGTCCCATCGTGCTTCGCTGTTGATTTTTGAGTCCCTCGTGAACCGATTCTTTCATGATTTCCCAGAGATCGGTCATGTTTTTGACGATGGATTTTTCGTCGGTGCCCTGGAGTTTGGATTCCATTTCGAGGGCGATGGTCAGGAGGGATTTTTTGGTATCTTTGGCGTATTCGAGTGCTTCGTCGAATGTGTTAAAAACGAGCGTAAATTCATCGAGCGGCGGCCGCTGCGGGTAAATGCGTGCGATTTTGCCGCATGCCGTCTTAAGGTGCTGGCTGGACAAACTGAGTTTTGTAGCGAGCGGCGGCGCGGGAATCCAGAGATCGCGCTTGCCCGAAATGCTGGGCTGCAAGCGTGTATTATTAATGAAGCGCACCTCGACGATGCCGCCACCCGTCGAAAACCCGGCGACGATAAAGAGACCATTGTCTGTATGGGCGCGGACTTCGGCGATGTTGATGCAATCGCCCTGCTGTCGGATATATTTGCGATCTTCTTCGGGCGTTGCAGCCAGGAAGCCAGCAAAAGGAATCTGTTCACTCTTTTTGCGCCAGGTAATGCCCGATTTTTGAAGCACTTCGAGTGCACCTTCGGATTTGAGTTTTGGCGAATCGGGAGCGAGTCCTTTAAGTCCGGCACCCAGAGCAATGTGCGTTCCGTGGCCGGGGCCTGTGTCTCGGAAAGAACCAAAGAGTTTGATGTCGAACTGCTCGATTTTCGAGAAGTGACCAGCATCTTCGAGTGCCAGAAAGATATTTCGGGAGAGCTGACCAATGCGGCATGCGCCTGCAGTATGGGAGCTGCTCGGACCGATCATGGCCGGACCGATGATATCGAAGAGCGAATGGACTTTGAGGAGGGCAACCAGATAGCGGAAAGCATCATCCTTTATGGATTGAATGATTTCTTCCTCGAGGGACTCGCGCACTTCGATTTCGAGGTTGTGTCGTTCCTTGATTTTTCGGGAGCCAGTCCATCCATTGTAAGTCGACCATAAATCGAGGGATGCAGGAATGATCTGGTGTCTCTGCAGGATTTCACAAATCTTGCGCAGGACGGTCGTCTGCGGAGAATTGAGGACCTCGATGCGAAAGAGGGTCGAATTCTCCATAACGACGGTATCGAAAGAAATACTTGAGGATTGCTTGCGATTGTTGAGTGTCGTGCGTTTAAGGGTGCCGCTCCATGTGGGGGGATCGAGCGGATATCCCTTCTTTTGTGTCTGATCGTTGTGATAGGCGATTGCAATCGCGAAATTGCCATCATCGTGAACAAAGACGCGCTGTAATGGCGAAAACTCGTGTTTTGCGAGCGCCCTGAGCGTCGTGGCGAGTGAATTGAGGCTTATTTTGCCGATCCAGGATTCACATTCGTGATGGTGGAACGTAAAGGCCTCATCGTCCTGGAGGGCGGTATAATCCGCTTGATTCCTGAGGATTTTCCAATGCGTGGCAATGACATCCTGCGGAACTTCGCGCACGTAATTCCATGGCATTTTATGAAGGAAATCGGCGAGCATGATGCGCTCGTGATCTTCCTTGACCAAGGGTTGAAGATTTTGAAATACGCGGCGTCTATCGGCATTGAGGCGATACGCTTCGACGGATTCTCTGAGTGACATGATGTTCCTTTTTGTGGGAGAATCTCTTTCTTTTGTACCAAAAGAAAAAAAGTTCCACCACACCCCCTTCAGAAAAAAAAGCGTTATTTTGAGCTTGGAGCTTAGAGCGTGGAGCGTGATAGGTTATTCGTTATTCACTATGACTTTTTCACTGGGAAATTAGCAGTTAGCAGTTAGCAGTTATGATGACATACTCAAAGTAATGCCTAAAGAATATCGGTACATGAGTTTTAGAGGTAGTGAATAGTGAGTAGTGAATAGTGAATAGAGAACTACACACCCGGGGCAACTACCTAGCACACAAAAAGCCTACATTCAACTACACGGATGCAATTAATAATGGATAATTGATAATTGACAATGATTGGGAATTCCCGAGGGGAAATCTAAAGGAATTTGAGAAGTAATGCATAATTCATAATTCATAATGCAGAATGGCTACCAAATTCCCAAGGAGAACTCTAAAGAATCAAGAGAATGCATCCATTCAGCATTATGCATTCAGCATTATGCATTCAGCATTCAGCATTATCAATCAATCATAGAAGCGTCTGCGAGGCAGTATGGAATATCGAGTTCGAGTCCGTATTTTTGGCGCTGTTTTTTCTGCAATCGCAATAAAATCCCCATAAAGTCTGCATAATCTTGTGGGAGGATATTTTGGCATCCCAGCGAGGAAGCATGTTCAAAAGCGCACGAATGAATGTTTATTTTGATGCGCTGAGCGTCGACATAATTGGGTGCGCGCGAGGCAATTGCAAACACAGAATGTTTGAGATCTTCGGAAGAAATATCCAGACTCTGTCCGTGACTTCGAATCACTTCAATTTGCGAAGCACTTTCAAGCGCAAGGTACTGGACCGAATCCTCGGTTTGATCATAAATCCATTCGGCAGGCCATGCCTGAGTTTTAACCATTTCGAGCACAGCCTCGATATGCTCTTTTTCCCGGGTGCGATGTTTGCCAATGCGGTAAAGGTACGTGCCATGGGCGAGGTGTGCCGTTCCATGGGGCCAGATGTTATTGGGGTTGACGCATCCCATAAAGAGTCGTGCGCACGCGCAGTCATTTTCCCGCCAATAAATGGCGATCAATGCATCATTATAATTGTCTTTATCTGCGCTAAAATGCGAACGGTTTCCATAGGGTTCAGA
This sequence comes from Myxococcales bacterium UBA4248, assembly GCA_002395385.1. GTDB lineage: Bacteria > Myxococcota_A > Bradymonadia > UBA4248 > UBA4248 > UBA4248. The sequence continues at coordinate 10,993 of DGWW01000261.1, read as the reverse complement.
AGCAAACTCTCTGGCACTGGCCGTTTGACACCATCCTCGCTGATGCTGCTCCACACCACGTAAAGCCAGAATGACCGGGGCATAATCGATATCAGGAACGTATGCATCCTGTGAGACGAGCATATTTTCAATTTGATATGCAATATTCTGATCGGTTTGATCGGAATGGATCAGGCATCTGGGTGTAAGATGCATACCAACGAGTTCCACGTCCAAAAGTGGATAATAATCAGCGAGTTTGAGCCGTGTAGGCGCATCAATAAAGCCGGTAGGCTTAAGTGCAAAGGCAGCTTGAAATTCTTTGATTTTTGTGGGCCAAAACAGATAATTTAAGGGCGGAATACCGAGGCATTTTTCAAGTTTTCTGCACCAATCCCAACGAAGTCCGGCATTTAACATTTATTTTCCTTTATTTTTTCCGGAACACAGCCCCCGCGTCCAAGGACAAAATCCCTTGGTCCCCTGATCCATATAAATTGTTACCGCACTCAATGGTTACGAACAAGTGCGAAATGATCATCCCCTACAAAGAATTATTGAACCACGAAATCAACCTCAATAACATATAAAGCCAGGGCCACTCCCTGATTTCTCCGTTCTCTTCACCCTCATGAGTCAGCTATGATCTACTACCGCAGTTCCCAATCCGTCATCCTCGAGACTTCAGCCAATGGTGTACAAATCGTCAAACATCAGGGGAATCCAGCAAACCTATCCCCTGTAAAAGTGCATGTTATTGATTTTTTATGCCGTTTTCCAGATTCATCGTTCGATGAGATTCAAACCGGCGTGGTCATGATGACAGGCCAACCAGTGCGATCCCTGCAGACAGAGCTGGATGAGCTTGAGCATCAGGGTATGATCGAAAAAGAAGCGACTGCACCCCGCATCAACATGGCCTATCCGATCGACCATACCTGCGAGATGTGCGGTTGTTCGTGTCTTGCACAGCTCGTAGGTCCACTGACGGACGAGGAGCATCAAAATATCCTGAATGCCCATGCTTCATTGGGCGAGCAGGGTGAAGTTCCCAAAGATGTCAACCCGATTATGAAGGGATTAAAACCCGATGGAACCTGCCTTCATTTTTTGAATTTCCCGGGGAAACGTTGTTTCTTTTTGGGAGATGACAATCTTTGTAAAATTCACGGCAAACTTGGAGCCATGCAAAAACCGGCTGCATGTCGTCGTTTTCCAGTCATTGCCATACAGACCGAATCAGAGATTCGCATTGGAATTAAGCCTTATTGTTATGCCAATATGCGCGTCTGTCATTTAGATCCTGCCACCCCAGAAGATTTAAAACGCGTCCGTACGGACGAATCGACCGCAGAATGGGTGAAAGATCTTTTGGAGAATGCATCATTCCGGCCGGTTATCCGCATCCCGGATGAAGACGAAGCTCTGCAGGCTCGCATACAAGAGAGTCAGATTTTATCGTGGCTTCAAAGTGACATGCCGTATGCTGCATTATTAGCTTCTCTGGTTCATGGCGGCCTGCCCTCCAAACTCACGCGTCTGCCTAAACCCTTTGTTCAGGATGTACAACATGCCTTTAAAGCGCTGTCCATTCCGCTCTTGAACGAATCAGAGAAATTGGGATCAACCTCTCATGCACAGCATTGCCGTGATTTATGTCACCTTCTCGAAAAGCCGATCACAATCCTCGAAGGTCTGGACGTCGACTCCAAGTTTGGCAAATTCCTGAGATTTTCTTTGTTTGAAGCAGTCTTTTTGAGAGAGACATCGCGTTTTCCCGCCGTTTCACTTGGTACATTTGCGCTTGCTCTCGGTGGGTTGGCAGCCGTTCAAGACCCGGAGCATGCCTCGAATCACCTCACAGCCTGGATGCGTCTTTTTGCTCAGACTCAGGCATTTGCCATGCTCTTTCCAACGCCCCAGTCCATGGCTGCGCTTATGAGGAATTTGTAGAATAATCTTGACAAGGTAAATCATTAGTGCTATGAGCCCGCGTCCGTTGAGTGGGCATCGCAGTTTGATGCCATATCGGTACATCTATCTACTGGATTTTCCTGGAGGAGAAAAAAGTGGCTCATCATAAATCAGCCCTGAAACGCATTCGTCAGACCCAGGTTCGCACAGAGCGCAACCGTGCTGGTCGTTCCAAAGTAAAACACACAATCCGCGCATTCCGCGAAGCCGTTGCCAAGAAGGATGAAGGACTCGAAGCATCCCTCAATGCAACCATTGCAATGCTCAGCAAAGCTGCAAGCAAAGGCATTATTCCTGCAAAGCGCGCCAGCAGAAAAATCAGCCGTTTGACCCGTCTTTTGAATGCCTCCCAGGCATAATGAGACTTTAAGGTCTTCGTTGATTCTTTCACAGAAATATGAGACAACATTCAATTGAGGATGTTGTCTTTTTTTGTATTTGGAGGCGCAAAATGATGAAAAAAATCTTCGCCCTGATTTTATTTGCTATAATGTTTCCTGCACTGGCATGGGCAGGTTCTTATGATGGCAGTGTATATGTCAGTAATCTGGGTTACACGGTCAAACCTCCATCGATATGGGACGGGCAGATTGCCACCTGGGACAGAGTGGATGCGTCCAATGCCGTAGCGATGAAAAATCACATCCCCAAAAACATCGCCATCGAAGGCATTGATCGATTTGATGTTGTCTTCTTTCCTCGTTTTACCAAAGTTGACACATCACTTAAAGCAGACAGAGAACGTGTTGAATCAAACAAGAGGGAAACAAATCCGGAAGATGTGGTGCCCCCTTATGAAGATAAGAGCAAAGTTCCCGATTTTTATCCTTCCGTGTCCATACTTGTACTGAACCTGAGAATTTCGGATCAATCACCTGAAATGGTCGAAGCCTACAAGCAAAGCCTTTTGCAAAATGTACCGGATGTTGTAGGTTTTGCACAGGATTTAAAGATTGTCGAAGCGACCAAGGATATTTTCGGCAGTGAGAATGGTTTCTTTTACAAAATCCATTTCAGAGTAGATTCCCACGAAGTCGAGATGGAACAAATTGTTCTCTCCCGTCGCAGCAGTACCTACATTATTTCCTGCACCAAAGACCAGAATGACAACCATTTGCCCGTAAACTGGTGCAGGAATGTCGCCAATTCGATGAGATTCTAAAAGCGATACATTTTCCTATTCAGAGCACAAGCGGCATCCGCCATTTGTGCTCTCTCTATGGCGTGCAGTCTGGGTATGTCCGAGGGCACGAAATGGTACAACGCTTTTTGATCAATCTTCGGACACGCGCTCGCCCGTAAAGGGATCAAAAACTAAATTTTCATTCATGCTTGTGATGACACAATAAGCTAAAAACAGCGCCGTTATCAGTGCAAGCCCGCCAAAAATTGCAAAGCCAATATGCCGTAATCGACGCGCAAGTGCTGCGATACGCATCTCGTCTTCGTGATTTTGATCATTTGTGCTCGCCTGACTTTCATCCTTGCTCATTGATTACCTCCCTCTTTGCATCAATGCCGAGTCCATTTACCTCAATTTTATCGATTCAGCAAGTACAGGGAAATGTACAGTTATAAACAATTTGTCGAAAAAATCAGGCAAAACCAGAAGCAATACTTTTTAACAGGTATGGAGCATGAAGTCTGGTATCGGCGTTTTTTTTATGCGCTGACTTCATTTATCTCTGTCTTCTATGGAGAAATTCAGAATTTACGCCTGTTTACCCGTGTTGCCAGTACCACCTATACGACAATGCTCGCCCTGATTCCGTTCATGGTCGTCGGCGGCAGCCTGATTATTACATTTAACAAAGAAGCTAACGTTACAGAAATCATCGCGCGCATCAACCAGTTTGTTGCGCCTGTGGCTGGCGATGTCATTGCCAATTTCCTTTCGCAGAGTTTTGAACGCACCCTCGACCTCGGCCTCGGCCCCATCGGCGTCATTGCGCTCGTCGTAACCAGCGTCATGCTGTTTGTGCATATCGAAGACTGCATCAATGATATCTGGCATGTCGCCAAACCACGCGCATTTTACCTCAGAATCCTGCTTTTTTATGCCGTAGTCACACTTGGGCCGCTGCTCGTCTCCTTTTCGATGTTTCAGGCAACAGAACTTCTCCCGAACATGATTAAGGATGATTCAACATGGCAGCTGTTTCAGGATACCACCATCATCTTCCTAGCCTCGTTTATTCTATTTAAATTTCTTCCCAATACACGGGTACGCATCAAATATGCATTTATCCCAGCCGTGATAGCGGCACTCTGTCTTCAGATTGCCAAATGGGGAATCGGCATTTACATGTCGATTGCGTTCAAATCGAGTTACAGCATTTTGTATGGTGCACTCGGTATCATCCCCATGACGCTGTTATGGTTATATTTTATCTGGAGCATCATTTATTTCGGCGTCGAAGCCAGCTACTGCCTGCAGAACATGCGCAGCCTAAGCCTGCGCTGGTGCTACGACAGCAATCCAAACGGTGCAGAATGGGTGTTTATCGGTTCATACGCAGCGCTCGAAGTCTTGTCCGCACTCGTTCGCAATCTCTGCGCCGGCAAG
>DGWW01000261.1:0-6418 GCA_002395385.1 Myxococcales bacterium UBA4248 | reverse complement strand
TGCGCCGGCAAAGAACCACCGACAGCCGATTCACTCGCTGTAGAATGCGTTTATCCCACACAGGCTATACAGGCCATTCTGGCACGACTCGAGCAAATCAATGTCGTCAAACGCATCGAAAATGACTTCGCCAGTACGTACATCCTGGCCAAACCACTCGACGCCATCGCCATTAAAGATGTCATGAAACTCTTTGATGAGTCGACGCCGCGCGTCCAAAAACATCCCAAACTGCAGTCGCTCGTCGAACAGCTCATCGCCGCCCAGGAACAAATTTGGTCCGACAGCAACGCCAATATCCTTCGCGAGGATGGCGTCTCACTAAAGGATGTCTCGAGCGTTCCCACAATAGACAATTTGCACATTGACGAAAAATAGGCGATGTGACGCCGTCCTATGTGCCATACGGACGGCATTTCGGGCTTATGTCGGCTGACGGCCGACATACAGCCCTTTGTTTGGGCTATCCTGACGGATACGCCCAAACCATCAGATTCTGCCTTTTGGACGTTCATGCTGTCCCTTGGTGAGACAGTCCAATGAAGCATTCTGCAAAATATTCAATCCCGCCGGGTCGATCATATTGTAACGCAAATCAATCGTCCTCAGATTGGGCAGATTTCTGGCTGCTGCAAGCACTTTTGCCGCGCCATTATTCAAGATACCATCATGTAAATCGAGTGCCTGAAGTGCAGCAAAATTATCGCTCGAAATAATGGCAAACAGTCCCTCATTGCCAATCGATGTGCCCACCAATCCCAAACGCATCATGTGGTTCGAAAGCGGATCATCCGCCAGAGACTCACAAAATTCGGCAGTAATACCGGTGCGATCCAACGAAGTAAGTGAAAAAGATTCGAGTGCATGAAAAGCATTGCGAGCCAGCGTGGCAATCTGGTTGTCAATTCTGGGCATGCGAAGCGTCATATTGACGACATTGCTTAGCTGGCTGCGACAATTCACACAAAAATCCTGAAGATGTCTCGTCTTGGGCATTTTCAGAAAATTAAAATTCAATGCACGAATCATAGACATCGAGACATCTTTAAACTGAGCCAATGCCTCATCCACGCTGTCTTCAAATTTAATGCTTAAAAATCTGAGCCGGCGCAGCTGAACTGAATTGAGAGCAGGCGCAATATGTGCGAGATTGCTGGAATTTACGATCCAGGCCAATTCACGTGGACGTCCCAGCTTAAACACAGGAAGCCATTGCGAATCGAGCAAATGAAAAGCCGGCCCCAGAATCTGATCTAAGTGATTTTTCTGAAGCTTTGCATGCAGCCTTTTGATATCAAAATAAGGAGACTGAAACGACTGATCCGCGTGTTCTTCCTTTTCATAGCTTGCAATTGCCCGCTCTGCCATAGCAAAACTGCCGGCATAGTTAGCATCCTTGTAAAACAGCAATGCCAGATCATGCAGCACGCCAAAATTCTCAGGATCACTGTTGAGCAATTGAATCAGTTCGTCTTGTGTCGCCATTGAATAACATCCTACCGTAGAAAACGGAATATTACGCGGGGGGTGTTATAGCAGTAAAAAAAAAAGGCACGAAATTTCGTGCCTTTTTTATCGGGACGAGAGGATTTGAACCTCCGGCCTTCTGCTCCCGAAGCAGACGCGCTACCAGGCTGCGCTACGCCCCGTTTCAGCATCCACGCTGAACGAGCGGCCTTTTACGCGTCTTTCAACCGGATGTCAATGAATTTTTTGGAAGTAAATGCATACTAAGTTAATAATCAACCGGGGCGCTGAGCTTTTTTCCAAAGTCAATACAATAACAAGACAAGAGGCAAGAGGCGGGAGTTTGCCAAACACATTGCCCAATCTGTATTCAGAAATCACACAATTTCCCTATAGAGCACTTACTTCTGCCTTCTGCCTGGGTTGACTCTGTTTCAGTCCTTTAAATTAGAACATGGGGGCTGAATAGTGACTGTGGTGCAGCTATTGCTTTGCAATACGCTGCACGGCCCGGCTTTTCGCTTCGCTCAATACGCCGGGCCATTTTTTTAGGCTCTGTTTAACCAACGTGGCTATGAATTCTGCTCGAATGAGAATACCAATCGCAAAATCACCATGCTCGTTCAAAGGAGTCCTCTATGAATTCCGTCTGGCCCGCATGATGCCTGCGCCAGCCAATAAGCCAAGCACAAATACGATGAGGTATTTAAGGATTTCCCATGGATTGATTTCGGCGGAGTGGGGGGTAAGATCCGACTGCACATCGGGAACAGATAGTTCGGGCCAATCGATTTTGGTCTTGGCATGGTCGCCCTGAGCATCTGTATGCATGGTTTTTACCACAAGTTCCAAAGGATAGTTACTGCCCATTGGGAGCGCGTTTTCACCGCTCATGTCGAGTGTGGCTTTGAGCAGATATTTGCCGTAAATGGCTTTGTAAACGTCTGACAGCATGATTTGCTGGAATGCACTTTCACTTTCGGTAACGTAGTAATAGCCGTCGAGGTGCGTTGCTATGCGCCTGATTTGGTCGATATTGGGCATGGCATCCCTGCCATCGGGGCTGTAGGCGACGATGATGGGGATGATGTTGTTCTTCTTCAATTGATCAATAAATGGGCCAATGATCGCTGCGGAACGCTCATGATCATTGAATAGAGCGCCTTCGGCATCGCTGATGATGACGAGATATTTTTGAGAGACGTTCCTGAGGCTTTCAAAAGCCGAGATGGTCGGTGCTAAAGAACTGAAAAAATTGGTTTCAATGACATCTGTCGTTTGGATCGCATCGAGCTGGCTTATGAGCTTTTTTTCAGAAGCAGCTGACCATCCCTGGCTTATGGCATTGTGATCGTAGGTCACGATGTTCAGTTGGTCGATGGGACGATCCATCTTTTGCAACAAGCTTTTGAGGGTCGTGCGTATCCCATAGCTATCCTCGGAATAGATTTTAGAAATCGGGAAAACAAAGAGCACGCCGACGCCCAAATCCCCCTCGACAAATGGTACCAGCTCCGATTGGACGACCTCTGGCTTTTTCCCATTGATGAGAATGCTGCAATGATCCGCAGTCAGCCCCGTAATTGGCATTTGGTTATTCGTGCTGTAATCAAAATAAACCGATATCGTGGCATTCTGAGCTTCGGATTCTGGCTTCGGTGTTTCGACATCGATAATCGAAAGCCGATTCGCCCACACCACCGATGGAATCAATAAAACAGCCAGGAAAACAATATTCTTTATCCAGTGACAGAATCTATCCATTTTTTACCTCCCCTTGTATTCAGAGCCGACTGTTGGGGATATTAGCATTTTTCTTAATGATAGAAACATATCTATTCGACTAATGCGTAATGCGTTTTACTGTTCTGCCGGGGTGCTGAGTTTTTTTCAAAGTCAATACAAAACAAGGGATGAGGGATGAGGGATGAGGGACTTCTGCCTACTGCCTGGGGGGAATCAGCTTCAGTATTCCGCATTACGCATTACGAATTGATCTTTGGTTCAGCCCATTTGGCTATCCCAATCGATAAGACAAAGAGCAGGCACATGGGGGTGGCCAGTGCTATCTGTGTAATGGCATCCGGTGGGGTCAGCAAGGCAGCCAGAATAAAGATGATGACGATGGCAATTCGCCAGTGCCTGGTCAACGTCAGGTGATTGATGACGCCCAGTTTGGTGAGGAAATAACTAAAGATTGGCATTTCGAAGACGATACCGAAAGCCGCGATGAGCCGGATGACGAGATCATAGTACGAAGCCATTGAGATTTGTGCAGTTGCTGCAAAGGATTCGGTCATGCCGGCAGCGATGAGTGTTTTTAGGCCCAGAGGGAGTACGATTCCGTAGCAGAAAGCGGCACCCAGCAAAAAAACGAGGCATGAGCAGAAGACGAGCGGAATCATGGCCCGGCGTTCATGCGCATAGAGCCCTGGGGCAATAAAGCGCCATATCTGAAAGAAAACAAACGGCGATGTGAGGATGAATCCGGCGAGCACGCTCAGTTTAAGGTAGACAAAGAATGGCTCGACGGGATTGAGAAAGATGAGTTGGCGCGATTCTTCGGGGAGTGCATCCATGACCGGTTGAGCCACGAATGCATAGAAATCGGGTGCAAAAGAAAAACTGGCAATCGTGCCGATGGCAATCGCGGCGAGGCTTTTGATGAGGCGTGAACGCAGTTCTGCAAAATGCGCAGAAAAGGGCATTTCCTCGGTGTCAGGATCACTCGCTATGATTGGGGGCGTCGGGGTTTGCAGCGCCTTTTTGGTTTCATTATCATTCATGGCGCTTGAGCGGGATCGCATTCAGCGTTCCGGGAATGCCGGTTTTGGGCAGATTGAGACGTCGGATGCGGCAGAATGCAGCATCCTTTTGGGGGACAGACAGGGAAATTGCTTTAAACTGTACAGGATTATTAGGCAAATCCAGTGAATAATGCTTTCGGTAAACCTGACGTGCAATGGGGCCGGGCAGGAGTTTAGGGGGCGCAAGTTTTACGCTCTGTGTGTTGACCGGTTCCGGTTCGGAAGATTTAAACCAGTTAAGTGGCTGGGACAGGAATGGAGAAGGTTCTGGTTGAGCGTGCTTTTCTTCATTCGGAGGCTCGGAATCGGACTGTGTGGATTGTGAATCTGTCTGCACAGGCTGTCTGCCGACAATGCCTTGAAAAGTTTGCATTTCATCTTTGGCTTCTTTGTAAGCCTGAGAAATGTCATTCGGAATTTGTGCGACATCATCCTGGATGGAAAAAAGCTCTGATTTGGCTTTGTCGATTTCGGATTTGACTTCGTTCAGGTTGGTTTTTATCTCGCGTAAATCCTCATCCTGAACGATGGCCTGTTCAAAACTCGTTGCCGCGCTGCGCAGCTTTGCACTCCATTTTCCAATCATCTGCGCGGCCTTTGGCATGTGTTCCGGCCCAAGCACGATGACGGCAATCACGAGGATGCAGATAATTTCAGGGATTCCCAGGCCAAACACTTATTCGTATCTCAACCCCTCGACCGGTGACATCTGAGTCGCCCACCAGGATGGGTAGAGCGTCGCCAGAAAACTGATGAACAGCGTCAATAATCCGACGCCTGCGAAGACGGGAAGCTCAAGTTTTACCGGCAGAGTGCTGATGAGATAGACCGTCGAGTCGAGCTCGTAATCGTAGAGCTTGAGCAGTTCACATACACCGAGACCACCGAGCAGGCCCAGGATAGTACCGAGCCCGCCGATGAACATGCCCTGGTAAATAAATGTGCGCATAATCATGCCATCGCTTGCGCCCATCGACTTGAGGATGGAGATGTCACGCTGCTTGTCGAGTACCATCATGATGAGTGTGCCGACGATATTAAAGCTGGCCACGAGCACGATAAAGAGCATGATGACGGCGAGTGTGATTTTTTGCATGTGCAGGCTTTGGAAGAGATTCCGATTGAGGTCCTGCCAGTCGATGACTTTGAAACGATCGAGTCCCGGATTGTTGTTGAGTACCGGGGTTACAGCATCCCGCAATTCACCTGTCTTATTGATGTCCTTGACGCGAACTTCGACGCCCGTGACGACATCGTCGAGATTGAAGAAATCCTGCAGTGCTTTGTAGTCACAGATGAGCAGACGGTTGTCGTAATCGTAGAATCCCGAATCGTAGAGGGCGATAATGCGGAACCGCTTTTGTGTCGGATCCATCTGGCTGGGGCCATAGCGATGCTCTCCCACGATGCCTCGCCTTGGAGAAATGACGCGGACTTCATCGCCAATACCGGCCTTGAGTTTTTCGGCGAGTACGCGTCCGATGATGACGGGCGGAACCTCTCCATCTCTGGATGGGACATAGTGAAGTTCGTCGAGGAGTGATTTTCGGGCTTCATTGTCGTCGGCAATGATGTATTTGGCTAAATCGCTCACTCCCATCATGGTTTCGGGTTCGACACCTTTGATGAGGATGCCCGAAACCTTCGAGCCGATGGCAATCATCATCTCGTGAAAGATGAAGGGAGCAGTCTCGATGATTTCGGGAGAAAAGTCTTCGAGGGTTTTCTGGACGTCGCGGTATTCCCTGAAATCATCCTGTTTATAGGTCATGACGAGGACGTGGCTGTTGACGCCGAGTACTTTGTCCCGAAAAACTTCTTCAAAGCCGCTCGTCACAGAAATGACGGAAATCAGTGCAGTGACGCCGAGAAAAACGCCGCAGATCGAGATGATGGAAATGATGGACAGGCTTGCCCTTGCCCGATTGAGCAGATAACGAAGCCCGATGAAATATTCGAACATAACTGAGATGATGAATAAAAGAAGCGATGACAATGCGGCCAAATTTTGAGACCGTCAAAGCAGGCAACGTTTATCGCGTTCTTGATGCCGTTTCAAGGATGAATGTCATTTCGGCATGGATGGGGCGTTGCGGGGTATCCCCGCATGGGGGGTAGCGGCGTATTTGTGCGGCGGCTATTTC
>DGWW01000262.1 GCA_002395385.1 Myxococcales bacterium UBA4248 | reverse complement strand
TTCCGCTTTTGAAAGCGTAAAAAATGGCATCCCCATGTGCCTGGCACATACATCACTTCGTTGACCATCACTGCGTCCAGTGTCATGGCACCGTATACCGCTCCTCGGTTGGATGTATGTTATGTCGCGGAGTTAAATGTCCTTAGACAAATCCAGACCAGTACATACATTCCTCATAAGCTTGGAAGGGAGATTCCTTCATACATAATAATGCCTGCGAGAAATGCGTTGTTACATTTTTATTTTCGATGTGCATGACACCGCTTTTATTTTCGATGTGCATGACACCGCTAACTAGCGCCGCGTATTTGGCGTATGCCAAATAGCGGCGGTGCGCATTTGTATCTCGCTGCAAGGCGAGATAAAATGCGCCAAAAAAGAAGAAAGTCGATTTTGAGGATTAAAAATGATATTCTTATATCCAAATACGTTGCCTCGACAGTAGGTTTAACGCTGTTGGGGAAACAGCGTTTTTTAAAGTCTTAGTTTTCTTGGTTTTTCTCTACTCTAAGAAGGAGATGTGCATGAGAAAACATGATTGGCTGTGGGCTGCCTGTATCGCAGGGGTGGCGTTCTGCGGCTGTAGTGACGATTCGAAAAAGTCGGATACAGAACCTGAAGTGCGGGCTGTGTGTGGTAACGGCATTGTCGAGTCACCGGAGGTCTGCGATGACGGCAATGAGGTGGCCGGGGATGGCTGTGCAGGCGACTGCTCGGTTATAGAATCCGGCTATACGTGTCCGGAAGCGGGTGTTGCATGTACTAAAACAGATCCGGATGATCCTGGCACCGGTCCGGGACCGGATCCTACGATTCCTGGGTGCGGCAACGGCGTTCTCGATGAAGGAGAGCAATGCGATGATGGCAATGTCTTGTCGTTCGATGGTTGCTCGGCCGATTGCAAGGTGATTGAATCGGGTTATGAGTGCACGGTTGCTGGTGAACTTTGTGTACCCATAGAGATCGAGGACGATGTCTGCGGCGACGGCAAAGTGACCGGTTATGAGACGTGCGACGATGGCAATTCCGGGGATGGCGATGGCTGTGACCAGTTTTGTAATGTGGAATACGGCTGGGATTGCGACGAGACCGGATGCCATACGGTTTGCGGCGATGGCATCATCATGGGCCTTGAAACTTGCGATGACGGCAATACCGAAGATGGCGATGGCTGCAAGGCGGATTGTTCCGCTCTCGAAGAGGGATTCGACTGCGTCGATGAAATTGGGAAAACCTATTGTAAATCCCAGACCTGCGGCAGTGGTATCGTCAACGAAGGTGAAGCGTGTGACTACGGCGAAGAATCTGCAAGTGAGGATTCGAAGAGTTACGGCTGGAATAGCGAACTGGGTGAGCCGAATTGCTTCTTCTGCCAGTTTACGGCGTATTGCGGTGATGGGATTACCAATTCTGGTGAGGACTGCGACGAAGGATCGCTGGATGAAAATGGCAAGCCTGTATTGAAGGATACCGAAGGCAATCCGATTGGCGGACAGGGCACTTATGGCGGCTGTAAGGCCGACTGTAAATTTGCTGCGCGCTGTGGCGACGGCAATGTCGATCCTGGCGAAGAATGTGATAATGGGAAAGATAATAATGATAAAGCGTATAATGGTTGTACGCTTGAGTGCAAGTTGGGCGCGCGCTGTGGCGATGGCATCGTTCAGGACGAAGAAGTCTGCGATGAAGGTATCGTCGATCAGTACGGTAAACTTGTAGGCGGTAATAATGAATATGGTCATTGCAATGCCGATTGTTCTGGCTATCCGAGCGGTTTTTGCGGTGATGGGATTTGGGACAGAGTCAATGAGCAGTGTGATCTCGGTGGTTATGAAACGAACGAAGACGGCACGTTTAAGCTTGATGATAAAGGCAATCCCATTCCCAAGTTTGTTGACGAAAATGGTTATATTGTAGGCGGCGATGGTTCGTATGGCGGCTGCAATGCAGATTGTACAAATACCGCTTTCTGCGGCGATGGCAATGTCGATGCAGATGCTGGTGAACAATGCGACGAAGGACGCAAAATTGGCGACAATACTTATGTCGGCGGTCTTGGACTCTATGGCGGATGTAATGCCAATTGTACCGTTGCTCCCTATTGCGGAGATGGCATTAAGGATCCCAATGAACAGTGCGATCTAGGCACCGCAAATAATATTGGTGGCTATGATGGCTGTAATGCCGATTGTACTAGATCGGATTACTGTGGCGATGGTATTGTGAATGGGACTGAGCAGTGTGACAACGGCGTTTATGGCAATGTCGGCAATTACGAAGGATGTAATTCCGATTGCACGCGCGCGGCCTGGTGTGGTGATGGAATCACAAATGGGCCGGAAAAATGCGATAAAGGCGAAGGCAATAATACCGGCGAATACGGCGGATGTAATCCCGATTGTTCTTTAGCTTCCTATTGTGGCGATGGCATTGTCGATGAAGGGGAAGAATGCGATAATGCCAAGCTGAATAACGATACTTCATATAATGGCTGTACCACTCAGTGCAAGCAGGGGCCCCGATGCGGCGACGATGAAGTCAATGGCATGGAACAATGCGATAATGGTGCTGCCAATAACGACAGTACTTACAATGGCTGTACGACTGCATGCAAATGGGGCCCGCGTTGTGGTGACGGAATCCAGAATGGTACAGAACAATGTGACAATGGGGCAGCCAATAACGACAATAAGTACAATGGTTGCACGACTGCTTGTGTGTTTGGCCCCCGTTGCGGCGATGGCACTAAAAATGGTACCGAACTCTGCGACGAAGGCGATAAGAATGGAAAAGTTCCATACGCAGGATGTACTGCCGAATGCAAATTCTCTTCCATTTGCGGAGATGGTGTCGTCGATACTGCTTATGGTGAAGAGTGCGACGACGGTTCACTGACTTCTGCTGGCAGACCCAAACTTGTCGATAGCGATGGCAACCCAATGGGCGGTTTGGGCAATTATGGCGGATGTAATCCCGGTTGTACCAAAGCCCCTTATTGCGGTGATGGCATCGTCAATGGCAGTGAAAAATGCGACGATGGCAATACCGTTTCGGGCGATGGATGTGAGCTCAATTGCCTTGCCATTACACCCAAATGGGAATGCAAAACCAATGCAGACGGCAAGTCCATGTGCAGTAAAATCCCATGCGGAAATGGTCAAATCGATGAAGGTGAGCAATGCGATGATGGCTTGAACCCTGCTGAATGCCTCAATTGCAAGGTACGTTCAGGGTATATGTGCCTCAACGGCACACCAGCATGCCCAGAATCTTATTGTTCCGAGACACTGCTTTGTCGGCCAGTTTCTGATCTCTTTGGTGATGGTATTCTCACTGCCGAGTTTGAACAGTGCGATGATAGCAATGATATCGACGATGACGGTTGTACACAAGGCAAAGTCGATCCCGGTTATATGTGCCCAAATCCTGGTGAACACTGTGTCGCAAAGGCTTGCGGCGATGGCATCAAGGCGCGCGGTGAAGAATGTGATGACGGCAATCAGATCGATGATGATGGCTGTTCTGCACATTGCAAACGCGAAGAAGGCTATCGATGTGATGTGCCTGGAACACCATGCGTCGCAGGAACCTGCGGTGACGGTATCGTGCAGTATGGCGAAGAATGCGATAGTGCGGGCGGGGTTGGCTGTACGAAATGCAAAATCGACTTCAATTACGAATGCCTGACCGATGGAGGGGCTTGCCAGCCTGTCACATGCGGCGATGGCAATCCCGTTGCTTCCGATGGATATACCTCGTACAAAGAATGCGATGACAACAATACCAATTCGGGCGATGGCTGCTCGAGTACATGTAAGATCGAAACGGGTTACCATTGCGAACTCGTCGGCGGAATATCCGTTTGCGACGAGGGATATTGCGGCAATGACATCGTTGATGCCGGCGAAGAATGCGACGATGGCAATCTGCTCGCAGGCGATGGCTGCGATCCCGTTTGCAAACGCGAAATCATGTTCGTCTGCGACGAAGATGGCTCGTGCAAACCCGTATGCGGCGATGGCATTACAGTCTGGGAAGCTGGCGAGGAATGTGACGATGGCAATCTGATTTCCGGCGATGGATGCTCGTCCGAATGCAAACGTGAAGTCGGCTTTAAATGTACCGATTATTCCAAGGATTATCCTGCTACCATTCAATTGCCAGCCACCTATCGCGATTTTAGATCGTATACCAATACGGCAACCTGCAAAAATGCAAAGCCATCTTCGCCGATCGACGGGTGCATCGATAGCAGCCATGTCGCTCTGTATGGCGGTACTTTTGTCGCGGGACATGGTCATCCCGATTTTGAACACGTCAATGCCAGCGCCCAAAATATGGTTAAAACGACGCTTGGCGCGGATGGGCTCCCCGTCTTTAATACTGCCGGCAGCACAGGATTGACCAAGAATTCCTTCGATATGTGGTACCGCGACTATCCCGGTATCAACAAGACATTTAAGGAAAATCTCACGTTGAATCTCATCGACGCAGCGACGGGGACCTATCAGTTCAACAGCTCTGCATTTTTCCCGCTCAGTGGTCGTGGGTATGGCAATGAAATGAGCGGTTACGCGGATAAGAACTTCCACTTTACCACGCATATTCAGACCTACTTTAAATATCGCGGTAACGATGAACAACTCGACTTTACCGGCGATGATGACGTCTGGGTTTTTGTCAATGGTGTACGGGCTATCGATCTTGGGGGGTGCCACAGCGCCGAAAACGGTTCGTTTAAGTTGACGGGAACGACAGATCCCATGACTGGTAAAAAATATAATTCGACCTATCATCTCTACGAAAACGGCATCTATTCGATCAGTTTCTTCCAGGCAGAACGCCATACAGGGGCTTCTAACTTCAAACTGACATTGGCGGGATTCCTCGATATGGGCACGACGACCTGCGCTTCCATCTGTGGGGACGGTCTCGTCGTCGGTAATGAAGAATGCGACGTCGAAGGCCATGTCGATGACGGTGTGGCCAGAATGCTCGGTTGTGTCGAATGCAAGAAAGTGCCTAGATGTGGCAATGGCATCGTCGAAGAAGGCGAAACCTGCGATTCTGGTTTCCTGTGTGTTGGTGAATATGCAAGTGTTTGTTCACAGCATCCGGAGATCGAGGCACATGGCTGCGATACCAATTGCAAGAATGAATCGTGCAACGATGGCAGACTCGATTCCTGGGAAGAATGCGATTGCAAAGACGGTTCCTGCCTGGGACTCGCTGCTGGTCAGGTTTGCCTCGATACTTGCAAAATCTCAGTTTGCGGCGATGGTTATGTCGATACATCGATTGGCGAAGAGTGCGATTTGGGTGAGTCCAATGGCCCGAATGCCGGTTGTATGACAACATGCAAAACGCCTTATTGCGGCGATGGAATCGTCACAGAATTCCTCGGTGAAGTCTGCGATGATGGCGTCAATGATGGCAGTTATGGTGGGTGCGGTTTAGGCTGTGCGTATGCTTCGCCTTATTGCGGCGATGCTGTCGTTCAGGCTGCCGATGGCGAGGAATGCGATGAAGGCATCAATAACAGCGAAGCTTACGCTGGATGCTCGCCAGAGTGCAAGTTGGGCGCATCCTGCGGTGATGGCATCGTCAATGGCTACGAAGAATGCGACGATGGCGTCAACAACGGTGCCTATGGTGGATGCAATGCCGATTGTACGTATGCACCGCGCTGCGGCGATGGTATCGTAGATTCGGCCAATGGCGAAACTTGCGATAATGGCGTTGCCAACGACGACAGCGCCTATGGCGGCTGTTCCTCGACATGTCGCCTCAATAGCTACTGTGGCGATGGACATCTCGACAGCGTTTACGAAGCATGCGACAAAGGCACCGCCCATAATACCGGCGGCTATGGCGCAGGTAATTGCAATGATGATTGTACACTCACTTCGTATTGCGGCGATGGCATTCTCGACAGCGACAATGGCGAAATCTGCGATTTCGGTACAGAATTCAACAACGGCGCCTATGGTGGATGTACTTCGACGTGTCAGGAAGCCCCCTATTGCGGCGATGGCAATACTGACTCTGAATATGAACAGTGTGACGAAGGCACTGATCATAACAATGGTGCTTATGGCGGTTGTACTAAATTCTGCATGCTCGCTTCGTACTGCGGTGATGGCATTCTCAATGCCGCCAATGGCGAAGAATGTGACAATGGAACCGAATACAACACTGGTGCCTACGGCGGATGTACCTCGACGTGCAAGAAAGCGCCTTACTGTGGCGATGGCTTCAAAAATGGCGAAGAAGATTGCGATCTCGGTACCGCTAACAATACCGGCGCTTACGACGGATGTACCAAATTCTGTACGTATGGTCCTCGCTGTGGCGATGGCATTAAGAATGGCGACGAAATCTGCGATTATGGATCGGCCAATAATGACACGACCTACGGCGGATGTACAACTGCATGCGAGTTCGGACCTCGATGTGGCGATGCCGAAATCAATGGCTCAGAACAGTGCGACGATGGTCCGGAATTGAATGATGGCCATTATGGCGGTTGCACAAAATACTGCACCAGAGCACCTTACTGTGGCGATGGCATCGTCAATGGCGATGAACTTTGCGACAACGGTGATTCAAATGCCGATGGCGTTTATGGCGGTTGCTCTACATCCTGCACGCTCAATGAGTACTGCGGCGATGGTATCGTCAATGGCACAGAAGCATGCGATCTTGGCGCAGCCAACAATACAGGCGCTTATGACGGATGTACCAAAAACTGCGAACTCGGTCCTCGCTGTGGCGATAACATCAAAAATGGCGACGAAATCTGCGATAATGGCGTCAATAATGATGACAACGCTTACAATGGCTGTACGACGACATGCGTCCTCGGCCCCTACTGCGGCGATGGTATCGTCAATGGTGCCGAACAGTGCGATCCAAAAGATCCAGCGACATCGTCCGGCTGTCTCAATTCATGTAAATATGAAGTCAACTAAGCGCTGATTCCTGCTTGTCACAAAGCCAGATCTTTCGGGGTCTGGCTTTTTTTGTGTTTGCCATGCTTTTTGCCCTCTGGGCAAATGCGCATGGCTTGACCGGCCTATCTGCGATACGGCCGGTTTATTTTGAGTTGGCGTACCTCTCCCCAACATTTGGGATTTTCCCCTCGCCCACCCGCCAACCTGCGCCCTACCCAGAATTCGCTCGGTTTTGGCACACGACACCCTTTCCGCTTTTAAAAGCGTAAAAAAATGGCATCCCCATGTGCCTGGCACATACATCACTTCGTTGACCAGCACTGCGTCCAGTGTCATGGCACCGTATACCGCTCCTCGGTTGGATGTATGTTATGTCGCGGAGTTAAATGTGCTTAGACAAATCCAGACCAGTACATACATTCCTCATAAGCTTGGAAGGGAAATTCCTTCATACATAATAATGCCTGCGAGAAATGCGTTGTTACATTTTTTTTGTTTAACCACAGTGGAGATGCATTTGTCTTCAGATTTCAGCTTTTCATTGCTTAGAGCTTAGAGCTTTGAGCGGTGATCCCCTTCTCTAAGCTCCAAGTTCTAAGCTCTAAGCCAGAATTGAATTTTTCAATGAACAAAATATCCACGCTCGTTAAACAGAGCCTTTGATTTTATCAAATCATTCAGCATTATGAATTCAGCATTATGAATTCAGCATTATGAATTCAGCATTATGAATTCAGCATTATGAATTTGGGAAACAGGAGCATACTCTAGGGCTGAATCGTGACCTATGGGCTTGTTAAAAATAGGGGAATCATTACAGAAATTGCGCTATAAGGAGACAACTCTGGGCTGAGTCATGGCCCGGAGATTTTCCCCCCAGTATGAGGAGCATTCGATGATTATAGCAGTAGATGGACCGAGTGGAGCCGGCAAAAGCTCTGTATGTCGCGAAGTTGCAAAAAGACTGAACTGGAGCTTGCTCGATACTGGCGCCATCTATCGATGTGTTGCATTGACCGCGATGGAAAAAGGTGTCGATACCGATCCTGCTGAATGTGGTAAAATCGCTCAGGCTTTGGATATTCGTTTTGTGGCTGACAAATCCGGTCAAAAAGTTTTTATCGGTGAACGCGATGTTTCCAAGGATATTCGTACATTCGAAACCACTCAGTGCGTCAACCGCGTCGCGCCCATGGCCGAAGTTCGGGCTCAATTGCTCGATATTCAACGAAGATTGGGGCAATCGACAAATACCATCGTCGAAGGACGTGACATCGGATCGGTGGTTTTCCCAAATGCCGATCTTAAAGTTTTTTATACCGCGTCTGCACATGCACGTGCCATGCGCCGGTTAAAAGAATTTCAGGCCAAGGGAGAAACCATCGACTTCGAAGAAGTCGTCAAACAAATTCAGCTTCGCGACGAAACCGAATACAATCGAAAGGAATCTCCCCTCATTCAATGCGAGGATGCCATTGTGCTCGATACATCCGATCTCGATTTCGAGCAATCCTGTCAGGCATTGATGAAACTCATTCAGGATAAATGTGGAGTCTAAATCGTAATGGCGCATTTCAGCGAACTGTTTAAATTGGATGATCGCGCAACACTTGCCAAAAAACCGCGCGATAAAATGGATGCACTTCTGTCCAATCCCAATACGAGTGAAGCCGTTCAGGCGCTCGATCCCATCGAATTCTATGATTTATACCATGCCGTGGGGCCGGCCGATGCCATGGTTCTCGTCGAATATGCCTCGCCAGAACAGGTTCAGACATGCCTCGATCTCGACATTTGGCGTGGCGATCAGATGAGTGATGAGCAACTCGCCCCATGGGTTGAGCAAATACTCGCCGTTCCCGATGATAAATTCGAAGAATTCTGGAAAAATCTCGATCCTGAAATTATGGCACTTTATCTGCACCGCAATATCCATCTTTATATGGCGGAAGATAAGAATGATGAGGTCGATATTCCCGAAGGTGAATCGAAAAATATTGCTCAAACTCCCGATTTTACCTATTGGGTCGCTTATCCCGAAGATGCGGATAAGGCCGAATTGCTGCGCCAGCTCATCGATCGTCTGTATGCCGTTCTGGGGATCGAAAAAGCCTGGTCGACGCTCGAAGGCATGCATTTTGAACTCGAAACCGATCTCGAAGAAACGGCCTATCACTTTCGGACTGAACGCATACGCGAATTTGGCTTTATGCCCAGAGATGAAGCTGCCGCCATCTTTGCCAATGTCAATGTCGAAAAAGAAGCCGAAAATATCCGAAAAGCTGTATCTGCCGATCTCTACGTTCAGCCTTATCCGGCAACTTCCAAACTCGATGCTTCGCTTGCAAAAGTCGATGATTCACCAGCTGTAGACAGCTATTTTGCTAGGATTTTATCTCAGGTCTCAAACCTCGAACCAATCAAAATACAGTTACTGTCGATAGCACAGCAAATCGCTACATTCGATGGCTATCAGCCGCACGAAGACCAGGGATTTGATGACAGTATGCTTTTGGCTGTCTCTTATGCCAACATCGGCCTCGAATACAGTTCACAGCACGAAGATGAAGTTGCTAAACGCATATTAATTCATACGCCGCTCAAAAAACTCGTCACATTGGGATATTCTCTGACGCTCGAATTGCAGCGCAGAGCAAAAATTCTCATTTCTCGCGGGACTCTGTCGATTATCGAAGATCAGCCGATGAGCCTGCTGACGACACCCCAGCGCGATGCCATCGAAGGTTTGCTCATCGACAGACCCAGGCCGGGCGCTTCTGCTTTGACGCCGTTCATCTCTATGAATGATATCAAAAATGCGGCTGCCGTAATCGCGGATGTCGCTACCCGAGAGCTCTTCTTCGGCGAAGCATTGCATAAAAAACGCGACGACATCGGTTTGCTGGCTTTTAAAAATGATCTCATTCAGGGCGTCGAAAATATTTCTTTCGATAATGTCGCTATCACCTGGCTGACACGAAAAGCACTCAAATACTCTGATCCATGGGACGTCTTTATGACGGATGAACTCCCGCAGCGGGATGCGGTCATTCAGGCAATTCAACCGGAAAATATATTGGCATTGTTTAAATCATCGATGCCTGCTTCGACAACTGCAGCACTGACGCGATTTGCACATCAACTAATTGCTTTGGTCGATGAAACCTGGCCGGTATCCGAAAAATATCCCGATCCTCAGCTCGTCAATGCCATCGTGATTGCAACACGCGATTGATTAGTAATGAGCAATTAACAATTAGGGGATTCTCGATTTTATTCCTAAAGAATGGAGTGTTTTTAGCTTTAGATTCCACATTTAGTTTTGCATCCCAATTGCTCACTGCTAATTGCTCACTGCTAATTGCTCACTGCTAATTTGAACATCATTTAATAGCTTTAGACTTATCCTTGGGATTGCATTCCCATTGCTCATTGCTCATTATTCAAAACGCCCTGCATCGTAATATCCAAAGCTTTTTCATTCGCGGATGCCTGTATATCAATATAATTCATGGGTGCCAGGAAGTTCGAGAGCTGTTCCTTGACAATGCCGTAACGCATGCCGAGTAATTGGGTTAAATCTTCAAATGATATATGGGCAGTCAGAAAATGAATATCGCGTGAATGCAAAGAATCCGAGGCTGGGACTTCCTTGGTTTTTAATGTTTGGGCAGCTTTGGTCCAGCCATTGCCTGTTGTAACAGCAATAAGCCCATCATGATAACCGGCATGAATTTTTTGATTGCCGCCGAGATTGACGATCGCATGCAGTATGCCATTTTCCATGTCAATTTGGGCTTTATCTTCGGGAATGACGCGTTTAAGAATATTTAATTTCGCAAAGAATGAATCTGATTTGGATTCATCTTTCAGCGGAAGATAGATGACTGCATTTTGTGCAAAAAGAATATCTTTTAGGGATGGCTCTCGAATTTCTGTCGGTTTTGCGCCATACAGAGAGGCCCAGATTCCTCCGATATTGTAAATAATTTGATCCGATATATCTATTTTTAACAATTTTTGTGTGAGTTTTTGTTTGATATCCAAATAGGTATTTTGTGTTTTTTCATCCAGTAGGGGAAGTGCCAGTTCTTCGATTTTTTCTGCATCAAAGAGAACGCGTAAGGCACTCGATGGGTCGGCATGCATGATGGCATCGCCCCATCCGGCGTTGGTGCCTTTGGCGAGTGCTGACAGAGAGGTTTTGGGGAGTGAATCGTTGGGTTTTAGTTGACCCTGAAGGTGTATTCTGGGGCCGCCTTCTGCAAGGTTGATATCAAAAATGATATCCGATAATATATTTTTTAACGGCCCATATTTTTCAGGAATTAGATTTGCAAGTTTGCCATTGCCGAGTGCCCATGCCGCGATAGGTGCGGGCGAGAGCATGCTTGCAATATGATCTGTCGAAGATTGCGAGAGGGATTTACCGTCAGAGAGGCGCTGTGCACATTCGACAGAAGATGGACTGCCCGAAACGAGGCCGTCGCCCAGAATGAGAAGAGCAGGCTTGCCATCTTCGGTGACGAGCGTTGCATAATCCTGATCTAAAATATGTATTTCAGTGAGCGTTTTGGAGCCAATATTTTGTTCTTTATAGCGAGGACGGCCAAATTCTTCATTCATGAAATTGTCAAGCCAGGATTTAAATTTCTTCGAATCGTATATATCGAAAAGAATATAAACATTATTATCATAGCCCACTGCAAATCCGGATGCGGTATTCATGCCCGCTTTAAAATAATCGGATAATTTGGTTGGGTTGAGTTTGTAATGCATCTCGAGGTCTTTGAGTGCATTGTCCAATTCTCTGCTGTCGACCAGATTCCATTTTTGAAACTGAAGAATGGTATCAGCCAGAGAACCATAGCTCGTGACGAGAACGGCTTCTGTGCCTGCGGGGATATGGGGCTGCAATGTTTTGAGTGTTTGGGACGCTTCTTTGGGATATTCCGTCGGCATGACCTGTTTGGTTTCTGTCACAGGTTTGGGACCGGAGGAACAGGACACCATTCCCAGCAAGCAAAAAGCAGAAAGAATCACCAGTAATACTGAACGTTTCAAGCCCATAATAAATCCCCAGAGAGCAGGAACTGAACGACGCGCGACACACGCATTAACCCTTATAGAATGTCTTGTGATTAAAAAAAATTCAAAAAATCGACATTTAAAATGTAACAATGGCGATCTCGTTGGCATTATTAAGGGTGAGAGCATCATGGAGGGCTGCCGGCGTCGATGGCGGTACCGATAATGTATTGAGGAGGAGTGTGTCATGAAGCGCATAGGGACAGTTCTGTGGGCATGATGTGACGGGGCGTTGCGGGGTGTCCCCGCATTGGGGGTAGG
>DGWW01000030.1 GCA_002395385.1 Myxococcales bacterium UBA4248 | reverse complement strand
GCAGTTAGCAGTTAGCAGTTAGAGGATTCTTGATTTTATTCCTAAAGAATTAAGTTTTTTTAGCTTTAGAGAGATTTTTAGGACTTGCATTCCAATTGCACATTGCTCATTTGAACTTCATTCTCCTTTAGCTTCAGCGTCACATTTGAGACTTGCATTCCAATTGCACATTGCTCATTGCTCATTTGAACTTCATTCTCCTTTAGCTTCAGCGTCACATTTGAGATTTGCATTCCAATTGCTCACTGCTCACTGCTCATTGCTCATTAAGAACGCCATTCTCTCTAACCTTTAGAGATATCCCTTAGTTTTGCATCCCAATTGCTCATTGTTAAAGGCTACGTATTCGCTTTGCGGGCTTTGAGATTTTCATCCTGTGGATTGAGACTCAGTGCCACATCGAGCAGTTCCGGCGGCAGGTTCTCGAAAGTGACTTTGTTACCGCGGATAATGATGCGTGTACCCTCGGGCAGCATGTCGAACAAGCTGTCGTCGAATTCGGGGGGCATTTCCTGATTGGCCATAAAAACTCCGGATATTCCTATTGCGAATGACGCATTGTTAGTCAGCAGTGTGTGCTAAAAACCTGCTTATTTTTTAATGCGTTTTGTATATAATTTCAATCACGCATCGTGCATGGTGCATTGCGGTTTATGAGGAGATATTATGAAGAAATACTCGCTTATTCTAGTTTGTACGCTGCTTTTGGGCTGTCGTGCAGAAACCAATCCCAATACACCTCAGAATGCCGATATGGGCGAATCCAAACCTGTGGCAGAAGCCAAAGTTGCCGAAGAAGCTCCGGCAGCAGTGCCTGCTGCGCCTGCTGCTCCGGCTTTGGCACCTTTGAGTGCAGATAAATTTCACTTTTTGTATGGCGAGAAGGATCCGGAAATCAAAAAGCGCTTCAATGAAGCTGCAAATCTCGTAAAAGAAAAGCACAAAGAGACGACGGCTTTAAATGAATGGTCAAAGCGCTTTGGCGATTGGTATATCATTCAGTTCGAACTTCCCGAAATTCCGCCCGAGAGGATCCCGCTGGATGCGCCGACTCGGACGCCTGACTGTTATCTCGTCGATTTGACCAACCGCCAGGTCATCGAGATGGGTGACTGGCGTGCTGCCAAGCCCTTTTTTGATGCGCTTATCGAACGCTTTGACAATATCGATAATGACGATGAAAAAGCCTCGTTCGTCAAGGCAATGGCTTCGGCGGCCTCTGTCGTTGCCTTTAGACACGACCGGTACATCGAAGTCATCACGGGGCAAAAATTTCCCGAGGGCGTTGGCGATCCCCGGCTAAAGCGCACCATGGATGGTGCAGAGCTCGTCTATTTTATCGCTTCGACAGGCATGAGGTACAGCATTACTCAATGCAAGCTGACCATTAAAGGCAAGGGGATTGCCTTCGAATCGGAAATTATGCAGCTCTAATGTGGCATTGGGATGCTCAGGCATAGACATCTCGTGGATGTCGTTACCTGGGAAAAGCCATCCTTATTACCTTCGGATTATTCAACCAGGGTGGAACGTTCGGTGCCATCGAGGATGCCGTCGAGATTGGGCAGACTGTTGACGGAGCAGACGCGCAGTTTCATCCCGTTTTCTTTGCACAGAATCATGGCTGTAAGATCCATGACGCCGAGGTTCTGTGCAATGGCGTCCGCAAAAGCGATTTTGTCGTAGCGTCTGGCATTGGGATTTTTGTTGGGATCCGAATCGTAGACGCCGTCGACTTTGGTGGCTTTAATCAGTATATCGCAGCTGAGTTCGAGTGCGCGCAGGGCGGCCGCCGAATCGGTCGTAAAATAGGGATTGGACGTTCCGCCGGCCACGAGGACGATCGTCTTTTTGGCGAGCATTTGCCTGGCCTCGGGAATATCATAATGCTTTGCCAACGAGGGCACGCTGCTGACGGCGCATGCCGCATACCCATTGGCGATGAGGTGTTGCTCGAGTGTCATGCAGTTGACGACGGTAGCCATCATGCCGATTTGATCGGCTTTGGAACGATCGAGTCCTTTAGTGGCTTTGCCTCGCATGATGTTACCGCCGCCCGTGACGATGGCGAGTTCGTGTTTCTGGGCAATTTTGCCAAGGATTTGAGCAAAATGCGTCAAGGTTTCTGCATCCAGTCCGAGTCCCTGTGGACCGCCGAGTACTTCACCCGAAAGTTTAAGCATTACGCGCATGGTATTCTCCTTTATATTTGTGGGGAAAACCTTTTCTTTTGTGCCAAAAGAAAAGGTTTTCCCCACGCCCCTTTAAGAAAGAAAAGCTATTTATTTCTTCTTTTTGCCACGAGGCTTTTTGGCACTCTTTGGCTTTTCCGGCTCAGGTGTTGGTTCTGCGGGGGCAGCTTCTTCTTTTACCTCGGGGATGACAGGTGCTTGCGGGCCGGCAGCGGGTGTAGCTTCGAGGGTTTCGGGGGTGGGCAATGGCTGATCGAGTGGAATGCCATTTTGGACATGTTCTTTAATTTCGTCGATTTGTGCCAAATCGCCCTGGCGTTTTATCATCTCAGCAGTGACGGTAAGGTGCTCGATGCCATCGAGTCCGGGCACAGCGTAGAGATAGGGCATCATGGCATTTTCGAGAATGCTGCGCAGACCGCGTGCTCCCGATTCTTTTTTGATGCCCATTTGAGCGGCACAATGGAGTGCTTCGTCCGTAAAATCGAGGTCGACGCCGTCGATTTTGAACATTTTTTTGTACTGCTTGGTGAGTGCATTTTTAGGCTCGGTCAGGACCTGAATGAGTGCATTTTCGTCGAGTGGATGGAGTGTGGCGACGACGGGCAGGCGGCCGACGAGCTCAGGAATCATACCGAATTTGAGCAAATCTTCGGGTTCAAGAGCCTTGTAAAGTGCCTGAATATCGCGCTCATGTTTTGCCTGTACATTGGCATTAAAGCCGATCGAACCTGAGCTCGTGCGCTGTTCGATGATATCTTCGAGTCCGACGAAAGCACCGCCGCAGATAAAGAGGATATTGGTTGTATCGACGCGCAGGAATTCCTGCTGTGGGTGTTTGCGGCCACCTTTGGGGGGAACTGCAGCAATCGTGCCTTCGATGAGCTTGAGGAGGGATTGCTGAACGCCTTCGCCCGAAACATCGCGTGTAATCGAAGGATTGGCGCTCTTGCGGGAAATCTTGTCAATTTCGTCGATGTAGATGATACCTCGGGTTGCGCGGTCGATGTCTCCGTCGGCTGCATGCAGCAGATTGAGAACGATGTTTTCGACGTCATCACCGACGTATCCGGCTTCGGTCAGGCTGGTGGCGTCTGCCATGGCAAAGGGCACATCGAGGATTTTAGCGAGTGTTTGAGCGAGCAGGGTTTTGCCGGTACCGGTGGGGCCGATGAGGAGAATGTTGGATTTGCCTAGCTCAATGCCGTCCTTGACGGGGCTCAGAATGCGCTTGTAATGGTTATGTACAGCAACAGAGAGCACCTTCTTGGCATAGTCCTGCTGAATGATATATTCATCCAGGCGGTTCTTGATATCTTTGGGCTTGGGCACTTTTAGCGGGCTGGCAGCCTTGCTTCCCACGCCAATCGCATTGATTTCGAGCGCATCCGAGACCTGATGGTATGCTTCTCGAATGCATTCCTCACAAATATAGACATTCGCGCCGGCGATGAGGCGCTGTGTTTCGGAACGTTCTCGGTCGCAAAAGGAACAACGAAGGGGCAAGGTAAATTCTCCTTAAAACTTAGGCTCTGTCGAAAAGGGAGGGGAGATGTTCGGTGATGATTTCCATTCTGGCCTCGAGCTTGGCGTGCGTATTGGATTCTCTAAGTTCAAAGCTATGAAATAGAATAGATTTTTAGAACGATGCATCTCCACACAGGTTTAACATAGCCAAAAACTAGGCCGAAAAAGGCAGATTTTCGGGATGGCCTTCTTTGGTGCGGCGAATGACTTCATCTATGAGGCCGTAGGTTTTAGCTTCATCGGCGCTCATGATGTAATCACGGTCGGTATCTTTTTCGATACGTTCGATGGTCTGTCCGGAATGACGTGAAAGGATTTCATTTAAAACCTTGCGCATGCGGAGGATTTCTTTTGCCTGCAGGTCGATATCGGTTGCCTGTCCCGAAATGCCGCCTGTAATGAGGGGCTGGTGGATCAGGATTCGGCTGTTCGGCAGAGAATAGCGTTTTCCCTTCGTCCCTGAGCACAAAAGAACTGCGCCCATGCTTGCTGCCTGTCCGATACATATCGTCGAAACCGGGCAGCGGACATGCTGAATGGTGTCGTAAATGGCCATACCGGCAGTCACGCTTCCGCCAGGGGAATTGATGTAAATCTGAATATCCTTTTCGGGATTTTCGCTTTCGAGGAAGAGGAGCTGGGCGATAATGCTGTTGGCAACCATATCGGTTACCGAGCTGCCCAGAATGACGATTCTGTCCTTGAGCAGTCGGCTAAAGATATCCCATGCACGCTCGCCACGATGAGTCTGTTCAATTACATTTGGAAAAAAGGTCATCTCGTCTTCATCCTCCATGTCGCACATCATGTCCAGTTCGTCCATCATGTCCTCCTGGTACACCGCCATTCCCGGCGAAATATTATAATAAAAGATCTCTGTGTGGCGCGACTGTTGATAAGCTCTAATCCTGGAGCTTAGAGCTTGGAGCTGTGGCTTTCTTCTCAAAGCTCTAAGGTATGATCAACACACGGGCCGTACACAGTCAAAATAAATATAACAATCTAAACTAGCCGACGGCATCAACTTTCTTGATGACCGCAGCGGATTTGACGATTTCGAGGGCACGGTCGCGTTTGACCTGGTCGCCGACGAAAGCATTGGCATTGTTCGTTTTGAGCCATGCTTTGATTTTGGTTTCATCCATACCCTGGAACCATTTCTTGGCTTCTGCGATGGTGTCTTCTTCGGAAACCTCGATCTTTTCGGCACCGGCAATGGCATTGAGGATGATTTCATTGTGATAATCAATGCGATATTCCTCAACTTCTTCGGGTTTGATGTTGTGCATGATGCGATCGAGCATATCATCATTAATCTGCTGGCGCATCATTTGTTCGAGCTGCAGACGGATGGCCTGGGCTGCACGGGCTTTGACATAACCTTCGGGCATATCGATGGGCATGAGATCGCGCAGTTTGGCGAGCAGTGCATCTTCGATGGCATGTTCGCGGGCATGTTCGGCATCTTCCTGCAGTTTTTTGCGAATGACTTCGCGGAGACCGTCGAGTGTTTCGGCTTCGCCGGTATCGAGTGCAAAGGCATCATCGAGTGCAGGCAGCACGCGTTTTTTGATTTCGTTGACGACGCATGTCACGACGGCTTCTTCGTCATCGACTTTGCCGGTCAGGTTGACGGGCTCGCCGATGGTGGCACCCACGAGGGCCTTTTCCATATCTTCGTTGAAGTAACCTTTGCCCAGTGAAATCTGGCGATCGCCGGCACGGCAAATCTTTTCGGCTGCGGCATTGGGTGCGCTGAGTGTTACTTTGACGATGTCATTCTCTTCGACGACTTTGCGGTCTTCGACGGGTTCGATCACGGAATTCTGTTCCTGGCGGTTCTTGAGCTCATTTTCGACGGCTTCGTCTGTCACGACGGCATCGGCGGCTTCCACTTCGAGGCCTTTGTAATCCTTGATTTCGACGACAGGCGTCACTTCGGCGGTCAATTTGGCCACAAAACCGCCATCATCGGTCTTGGGGACGACGATTTCGACTTCGCTGACATGAAGGAGATTTTCGATCGTATCGATCGCTTCTTTGACCGCCACCTGGAGGCTTTCACGGCGTGCATCTTCGGTCAGAGAAGCACCAGCGCGCTGACGAATGACGGCTGCTGGCACTTTGCCCTTTCGGAAACCGTTCATTTTTAACGTTTTGCGGGTCTCTTCGACCAGACGACCTTCGACGCGTTTTACGGCCTCGCCGGGAACGGTGACGGTGATTTCACGAACGACCTGACTCTTTTCGACAATCTCAAAACTCATGTTTGTCCCTGTATTTAATGAAAAATAAAGTAAGCCCGAGCAAAATTGCTCAAAATACCAAAGCCGAAAGATTCTAGTCGTATCATGCGGTAAACGTCAAGAAATATCGGCAGTTCGATGCCATTTATGGTAATACCTAAAGTGCACAATGAATTTGCATAACTCAAGGAAAAATCAGACCATTCGAATGGGGGGATTTCATTATGCATCCATCATTATTCATTATGCATTGAATTTGTTGTGGTGCAGCTATGGCGCGTATGCGCCATACGCTTGCACAATCGGCCTATTGCCTTTCGGCAATACGGCCGCTTAACCGAGGGCGATGACCCATTGCAGATTGGCCGCCGAAAGGGCTTCGAACGTCAGCAATCCGCGTTTGCCTTTGCCCTTTTGTTCAGCTTTGCCGTTGTAGGCCTGCCAGCCGCTGCCCAAACCGGAGAATCCGACGGAATTCGATTCCGGCAGGGTAATCACGAGGCCTTTGTCATCGACGGCTTCGATGCGTACAGTGATATTTTGGATGCATGTCATGATGGCATGCCCCTGGCGGAGCTGTTCACGTACGACATCGGACCAGAAATTCCATTCGAGAGATTTGCGATCGCCGGGCATGCAGAGCCCTCTGTAATTGACGCCCATTGCATTGGCCAGGCTGCCCCAGTTCTGCATGCCGCCATTTTCGGGCAATTTTTGATCGCGTTTGAGCTGTTCGAGATAAGCCGTATAGGACATGTCGTGCGACGGATTCTGTACGCCGAGAAGTTCGAGACTTGCGGCGAGATTGGCATAATCCGTTGCACTTTCGGGATGTGCATCTTTGTTGTCCTTGTCCTGCATTCCCGGTTTGGTCTGCAGCGCTTCGTAAAGTTCGGGGCGTGCGGATTCGGGGGCCTGGGCAATTAAATCGCGTGCCTGTGCGATTTCGGCGGCTGTCAGTGTCTCTTTAGAAAGGAGTTCCTGCAGCGCTTCGGGAGCCTGTTCGAGACCTTTGCCTTCTTTGGGTTGGATGGATTTGCCTTTGTTCTTGCCGGCATGATCTGTAAATTCTGCACTGATATACCCGATTTGTCCGCCGACATTGACTTCGAGATATCCGTCTTTTTCACCGTAAATGTTGACTTTGTCGCCTTGACGGAGTGTGCCGATGGCGGGCTGATCTTTGCCGGGACCCTTGCGGATGTTGAGTGCTGATGCCGAAACGGTTGCTGCACCAGTGGGGTCTTTTCTGTTCTTGTCTGCCTTGTCTGAGCCTTTATAATCCGTATGGCCTGCGGCAATATAGCCAACTTTGCCATTGACCAGGACTTTGAGCTCATTGCCTTTCTGCTCGAGGATATCTACCTTTTGCTGTGCAGAGAATGAGCCAATGAGAGAACCTGCCTGATTGGGTTCCGATTTGATTTCGGCTTTGTCGGTTGTAATTTGTGCAGAGCCGATGGGCTGCATGGCATTGGCGGTATTGTTGTCGGGTTGTGCCTTGAGCTGCTGATTGCCTTTTTGTTGTTTGGACAGCTCGGCTTTTTCCTTCTCTTCCTGGGCCAGCTTCTGGGCAAGTGCCGCATCCTGCTTTTTATTTTCGAGCTTCTGCGCCACTACGTCGTCTTTTTTGTCTTTCGTCTGGTCGATCATCGCTTTCTTCTCCTAAACAAGAGAGGCTTGCGCCTAGTTACACTTAGATAGAAGTTTATGGTTATGCATAAACCGCGTCAATGCAAAAAAAGAAAAAAATGGTAACTATTTAGCCGGGGCTCAGCCCCGGGCCCCGCAAAGGGCTGAGCTCTTTGGAATCCGCAATCTTTATATTTTGAATGTTTTACGTTTTCTCAAACCTGGGCGAAACGGGCCCCTACCCCATTCCGAACGATTCCTTAAGGTTTTCGTATGTTTTACACATTTGAATACACATTCTTGGATGAAAGCCAAGGGATGGATTGAATAGTTACAAAAAATGCCCGGCGTATTTGCTTTGCAAATAGCCGGGCAGAAAAAGGCCGCATGTCATGAGGCACGAGCCGAATGACAAAGGCCGTGCCCCACATCCAAAGTATCCGTTATTCGCAGTCGATGGGGCCGTATTCGAGCGACTGATCTTTCATTTGGCCGAATGTCAGCGTGCTCTTGTGGCCGGTGCCGAGTTTTTTGTGAATTTCGTAAACGGCGCCGCCGAGCATATCGGTATCGCCGGGGCCGGTTTCATAACCGGCCGCTGTGACGACGGCCTGTCCGGTCTGCGGGTTGACGACGAGGAATCGCGTGCCGGCTTTGGGTCTGGTGCCGCTTGTCCAGTACATGCAGACGTACCATGCCTCGGCCTTCCATGGCACCTGATTGGCGACCGAGCCCTGGCCATATTCGCATCCGCCCTCTCCATTGGGGCACCAGTCATTTCCGTAATTGATGCCGGTCCATTTTTCTGACCATGCCTTGTGTTCGGCGATGCCATCGGTAAATGAGCTTGGCCACCAGTTCTTGCCGTGAATCTCTCTGTCGTGGTCTGTCACGAGGTGCGCTTCCTGAACGACTTTTCCGGTTTTGGGGAGCTTGATGGTTTCCTTGGATTTGACGTGCGTAATGTTTGTCTGATCGAGCCCGCATTTGCCCGAATCGGGCAGGAAGGTGATCTTGAGGTTGTAGGAACCGGCATTACCCGATCCGCTATAAGTGTCGACGACGACATAATAGATGCCGGCATTCACGTGGGCATTTGCACCTTTGTCACCGCGGTCGAGGCATTTGCCGGAGTCGAAGGATGACAGAATGTGGACATCGACGTCGCCGCCGGAGGGTTCGGTCACGCCCGCAATGATGGTACCGGGCTCATCGACCTTAAAGACGTAGCTCTGCTCGGGGCCGGCTTCGGAGGTGCCCGGGGAACAGGAATATGAGCTGAATTTGGACACGCCTTCTTTGGTATTTCCTGAAATGCGATCTTTTAAGTTTGTCACGACGATGGGGCAGCCAGAGCCCGAGCATGCAGGCACCCAGTCACTGGGATCGTTGATGCATGCGCCGTCTTTGCATTGGTATGAGCAGGCCGAATCGCCTCCCCATTCGTAGCAGCCATCGCCGTTGTAGTCGTCACACGTCTGGACGGATTTGCCGTTGCACTGTTTTTTGCCTTTTTCGCAGCTGCTGGTGCATTTGTCGGCGCATTTGCCATCGCTGCAAGTCTGGTTTGTGCCGCAATTGGTGTTGGCCCCCCATTCAAAACAGCCGTCGTTGTCGTAATCGCCGCATGTCTGGACGGCGTTGCCTTCGCACTTCTTTTTGCCCGATTCGCAGGCGTTGGTGCATTTATCGACACATTTGCCACCCTCGCATTTCTGATCGGCATTGCATTTCGTCGGTACCCACTCGTTGCATCCGTCGCCATCGCCGTCTTTGCAGGTCTTAAAGCCAGATGTCCCATCGCATTCCGGGCCTCCGCTGCAGGTGTCTGCGCAAGTGGGCGCACATTTGCCCTGAACGCATTTGTCGTTTTCTGCACACGGAAGGGTCACCCACTCATTGCAGCCATCCCCGTTAGAATCCTTGCATGTTTTAAATGCAGAATCGCCTTCGCAAATGTCGTCGCCCTCGCAGGTGTTCGTACATGAGGGCGGGGGATCGACGGGGTCATCAGGTCCTGGTGTGACTGGGTCATCAGGTCCTGGTGTGACGGGTTCATCAGGTCCTGGTGTAACGGGTTCGTCGGGGCCTGGTGTGACGGGTTCATCTGGTCCTGGTGTGACGGGCTCATCGGGTCCTGGTGTGACGGGTTCATCGGGGCCGGGGTTGTCCGGATCCTCGACTTCGCCGGATCCGTGAGTTTTTGCTGTGTCTGCATAGACATATACCGATGATTCATCACCGTTGCAGGCACTGAGCCCACAAAGTGTGGCAACACATATTGATAACAACAAGAGTCTTTTCATGGCGAATTCCTCCATTTTGTGAGGTATGTATAGGTTAATAAGCTCAATGTGCGTGGGGGACCCTTTGGTGATTTTCGGATGAATGTGTAGATTTCGGCATTCCGTTGTTGCCGAAAGACTCGGTTGGATTAGTTGCAATCGATTGGGCCATAGTCAAGTGACTGGTCGATCATTTCGCCAAAGGTCAGTGTGGAGCGGTGGGATGTACCGAGTTTTTGATGGACTTCGTAGACGGCACCGCCAATTGCACCGCCATCTCCCGGGCCGGATTCATAACCGGCTGCAGTCACGACGGCTTCGCCCGTCTGTGGATTGACGACGATGAAGCGCGTACCTGGGGTAGGCTTATTTTTCCAGTACATGCAGATATACCATGCCTCAGCTTTCCACGGGACCGGTTTGCTTGTGGCACCCTGCCCATACTCGCATCCTCCCTCGCCCGAAGGGCACCATTCATTGCCGTAGCTGATGCCGGTCCATTCTGCGGAGTGTGCCTTGTGTTCGTCGAGGAATTCTTTGATGGTGCTGGGCCATCGCTTGTGTTTTTCCCAGTCCCAGTCGGTGAACATGTGCGCTTCCTGGACGACTTTGCCTGTGACAGGCAGGTTCAATGTGGATGGGGTGTTATATCGGTTAATCACCGTTTCCTTTAAACCGCATTTGCCCGAATCGGGGAGGAAGGTGATTTTTACCTCGGAAGAACTCGTATCGACTTTGACGTAATAAATGCCTGCCCCGACGTGTACGCTGGCACCAATTTTCCCACTGGCCAGGCTGCTTCCGTTTAAGTCTGCAAGAATGCTGACAGTATCATCTTTCGAAGAGGAGCCTGCAATGATGGTTCCGGGTTCATCGGCTTTAAAAACATAACTCTTCTTGCCGCTGACTTTTTGAGAAAGATCCAATACAGGATCGGGACATCCATCGCCCTCACATGCGGGAACCCATGCATAAGGGTCTTCTATGCAACCACCGTCGCTGCATTGATAATCGCATAGCGAATCTCCGCCCCATTCGAAACATCCATCGCCGTTGTAATCATCACATGTCTGCACCGATTTGTCATTGCATTGTTTTTGGTCTTTTTCGCATAGGCTCGTGCATTTGTCGATACATTGTCCCTCTTTGCATATCTTACCTTCATCGCATGGCACGGTGACCCACGCTTTGCATCCATCGCTGTCGTCGTCTTTGCATGTCTTGTAGGCGGATTCGCCGTCGCAGACATCCTCTCCATCGCAGGTATTCTGGCATACAGGAACACATGTGCCGTTGTCACATTTGGTGTTTTCTTCGCATGGCACGGTGACCCACTCGTTGCACCCATCGTCGTTGTCGTCCCTGCATGTCTTAAAGGCATTGTCCCCATCGCAATAATTATCCCCCTCGCAGGTATTCTGGCATGAGGAATCTGCTGTCACACAAGCGCCATCGTCGCATTTTTGGCCTTCATCACATGAAACTGTGACCCATTCTTTGCAACCGTCGCCGTCTTCGTCCTTGCATGTCCGGTAAGCCCCACTCCCTTCACAGACATCGTCGCCTTTACAGGCATTTGGACATTCTACGGGTGGATTGGTGTGCCCGTCATCCGATTTTGTTGCAGGTGAGGTATTTGAATCCTCATCACATGCGTTAAAGCCTAAGAAAGATACAGCGCAAACAGAACACAGAATGAAAAACCTTTTCATAAAGACCTCCACTCAAAAACAATCCTAATGATATATTATCTATAATAAATTGAGCAGATGCAAGCGTGAATGGATTGCAAAAATAAAAGTTGTGTGTTAAAGAATTGGCATGTTGCGTGATATTGGGCACGCTTTTTTTTTTCTCTAAAAGGAGATCAAAATGGAGCGCGGTACGGATTTCTGGTCGGAATTCATCGTTCATATCCCTCTTCCTACGGCATTTCCCGATCCAAAATACCAGGCAGAATTGCTTGCCAATGTTCGATATCTGCTTTTGGTCGGAAGTCTGATGCGTCCACGCCGATTGGCAAAACTCGCCGAAGAGAAATTTGGTCTCAAGCGCCTCGGAACCTATTTTAATATCGTTGATCATTATGAAATCTGTGATCGCGAGTATTGTGTGGAGATCGTCGATCTTGGTCTCGAGAGTGGTGAAACCATGGCCATCGTCAGCCATGGGATTGGCGGTTCCGGTGCAGAGATTGTCATCAAAGAGATGCGTGCGCTTATTCACTGGTCGAATGCTTATCTCGGGCGCGATGAATCCAAAGTGAAGTTGCGCTGTGTCGGTCGTAGTGGCACCCGTGGTACACTTGGCGATGTGCCTTATGGTTATGTCGGTGTTTCGACGGCTTCTTATAATGATGAATTTGATATTGCCCTTCCGAATCCCGATCTCAATCAGCTGATTATCGATAATGCCAAGAAGCTCAATATCCCCATTGCCCTTGGTGCCGGTGTTTCGACGAATTACTTTTGGCTCGGTCAGGGACGCCATGTCCCCGCCGAAGGACGCATTGCTGCCCATATCGAAGAAGAACGCGCCATGCGAGCACAGGATACGCTGTGGAGATTTGTCGAACGCGGAATTATCTTTGCCGAAATGGAGGATTATACCGTCCACAAGATCTGTTCGTCGATGGGCATCGCTTCTGCTTCGGTGGGTGCTGTCATTGCTCGCCGCTATGATGTCGAAAAGGGTGAATTTATCATTGACTACGACCGCAATGCCAAAGAACGTGCTGAACTTCTTCCGGCACAGGCTATCATGACGGCATTTGTCGAGC
Organism: Myxococcales bacterium UBA4248; assembly: GCA_002395385.1. GTDB lineage: Bacteria > Myxococcota_A > Bradymonadia > UBA4248 > UBA4248 > UBA4248. The sequence goes on along the minus strand of DGWW01000030.1, from coordinate 3,402 downwards.
ATGCCAAAACCTATCATAAATAATCCAAAGTAAAGACGTTCCATGGAACGTCTTTTACGATATCCCATGTAGAGACGTGTTGCGACGCGTCTCTGCACGTATGTGCAATTCCCAAAATCATGTTAACCACCCTCGTTATCAAGGATTTCGCCATCATCTCTGAGCTTGAGCTCAACTTTGAGGATGGCATGTCTGTATTAACCGGTGAAACCGGTGCCGGTAAGTCGATTATTGTCAATGCTCTTAAGCTGTTATTGGGTGGGCGTGCTTCGACAGATATAATCCGTACCGGATCCGAAGAAGCCGTCGTCGAAGGCATGTTTACGGTGGATCATCGCCATGCACCGGCCATGGCCATGCTTCATGCTATCGGGATCAATCTCGATGACGATGAATTTGTCGTTCGCCGCGTGATTCCCCGCAAAGGACGTGGCCGAATATACATAGGCGGGACGCTGCAGACGATTACGACACTGCGCGAACTCATGCGCACCGTGATTGACATTTCCGGGCAGCACGAGCACGTGAGTCTGCTCGATGATGCCAAGCATCTGAGCATTCTCGACAGATACGCCTGTATCGAAGCGGATACAGAGTCTTTTGCACATCGATTTTCCGCCTATTCTGCGCTTAAGCGCGAACGCAATACACTCGCGGCTTCGCTTGAGGAACGTGCCAAAAGACTCGACTTCCTCAATTACCAGATAGATGAGCTCGCCTCGGCCAATGTTCGGGCTGGTGAGGCAGACGAGGTTGCCGAAGAACTCAAGTGCCTCTCAAATGCCGAGGCACTTCAGCAGGCGGTCGACAGTGCGATGGCCGATCTCTATGACGATGAAAATTCCATCGTTTCTCGTTTGGGAATGCATATCTCGGCACTGCGGCGTGTATCTGCCGGCCAAAAAGGAATACAGGATGCCGTCGGAGCCATGCAGGACGCCCTCTCGACGCTCGAAGATGCTGTCCATGAGCTGCGCCACTTTTCTATCGATGATGCTTCGCCGGAGCGGCTCGAAGAACTCCAGTCGAGGCTCTCGGTAATCGATAGACTCGAGCGGAAATACCGCGTCAAAGGCGATGAACTTCCCGCCCTGCTGGACTCCCTCCAAAATGAAAAAAAATCACTCGTCCTCTCGGATGCGCGTATTGCGGAGCTGGATGAGACCATGGCGACAGAGAAAACAGCCCTCTCACAGATGGCTGCCGATCTTTCTCAGAGGCGGCAGAAGGCTGCAGAAAAACTCGCGCTTGAGGCGACACAAGGACTGCATCTGCTTGCCATGGAGAATGCTGCCATTGATATTGTTTGCCATTCTACCGATAATTTCGATAATATGAAGACTACCGGGGCGGATGAAGTCCAGTTTCTTCTGCGCCCCAACCCCGGGGAAGATGCCAGACCGCTGGCAAAAATCGCCTCCGGTGGTGAGCTTTCGAGAGTTTTGTTAGCTTTAAAACGCGCACTAGTGGAAAAAGACGACGTCGCGTGCTATGTATTTGATGAGGTCGATACCGGCATCGGAGGTCAGACCGCCACGCATGTAGCTTACATGCTAAAAGAAGTCAGCCGGTGTCACCAGGTTCTGTGCATTACGCACCTGGCAAGCATTGCCAGCTTTGCGGATGCGCATTTTCGTGTATCAAAATCGGTAATCCATGACCGTACGCAGAGTTCAATCACTCTGCTAAATGAATCGGAACGCGTCGAAGAAATCGCACGCATGTTGGGGGGGACTTCGATTACGGCCAAGACGAGAGAACATGCCGCCGAGATGATTGCGCAGGCACGTGAATCGTCTTTACCGAGAAAATAAAGAGCCATCGCGCTCTTTTGAGATATCCCTCTATGTCACAGCATAAACTCCCCCTCTCCATGACCATGGGAAGACGCAAAAGATCTCATTGGCCGTGGATTCTGGGCGGCATCGCACTTGTCATTGCGGTGCTTTGTGTCTGCGTTTTATCCCATCGCGAGGACGATGATATGCTGACCGAGTCAGACCCCATCGACCTCGATGCACTGGGAATGCAGGAATGGTCTGATCTTTCCGAATTAACCAGACAATACATGGATGAGGACATCCCTCAGGATGTACCGGAACCTACTCTCGATAATTCGAATCCGTTCCTCATCAAGGGCAAAATTACCAGAAATCAGACGCTCTTTGTTGCGCTCAAAAATCATGGACTTGATATCGGCGATATTCACCAGGTCATCACTTCCATGCAGAATGTCGTCGATTTTAAACGCACCAAACCGGGGGATCGGTATGAAGTGCATCTCGACGTCGATAAACGCATCCTCAAATTTATCTATGAAATTTCTGCAGAGGACATCAGCATTGCCGAACGCAATGGTAATGAGTTTATTGCGCATAAGGTCGATGTGCATAAACGCACCGAACGCAGACTGGTCAAGGGGGAACTTACGTCATCCCTCTATCAGGCTTTTATCGATCTGGGAGAATCAGGGGAACTTGCATCCCATTTCATGCAGCTGTTCAAGTACGATATTGATTTCGGCACAAACTCACAGCGAGGCGATACTTTTAGTGTGCTCGTCGACCGGGTTACACTCAATGGCGAGTTTTATCGGTATGGCCGGGTTTGGGCTGCCACTTATCAGTCCAATGCGCTCGGCAAGAATCTCGAAGCCTATTATTTCGAATCCGACGAAGAGTATTCCGGATATTACAATGCCGAAGGCCATGGACTGAAGCGCAATATTCTCAAGACACCCGTCGTGGGATGCAAAGTCTCCAGCCCTTATAATCCCAGGCGCCTTCACCCCATCTTTAAGACCATACGCCCCCACCGGGGCATTGACTGGGCATGCAATACCGGCACACCCGTCTATGCTTTTGCCGATGGTGTCGTCACATTTGCCGGATGGAAAGGCGGCAATGGCAATCTCCTCGTCATCGAACATGCCCACGGATACACCTCGCTCTATGCCCATCTGCATGCTTTTGGGCGGGGAATAAAAAAAGGCGCCAAAGTGCGCCAGGGGCAAATCGTTGCCCAGGTCGGCAATACCGGGAACTCGACGGGGCCTCACCTCCATTTTGGTGTCAAAATTAATGGTGAATACGTCGATCCAGCCAAGATCAATGCCAGTTTTTCACTTGAACTCACAGGCAGTCGGCTGCATGCCTTCAATCAGTCGCGCGACAAAGTCCGGGTCGCCATGTCGGGACAGCCCGGTGTCACCGAAATCGTTCAGGATTCGGATAAATAACAGCATGATGCGCCGTATTGCCGCAGGCAATAGGCGCGTCCATTGGCCGTATCGCGGCGCGATAGGCCAATATCGCGAGCTGCAGAGACGTCCGATCCGGACGTCTCAAAGCGAGTCGTCGCAATATCAGCGTCAACAAAGTAACTGTTCAGCCGGGGCGCTGC
>DGWW01000020.1 GCA_002395385.1 Myxococcales bacterium UBA4248 | reverse complement strand
TGAACGCCTACGGCGTTCGAAAATTGCCAATATCCATTGAAAACGCAATATTGGCGATTTTTTTCATACAAATACCTTTAAACCATAAGTAATTGCTTGAATTATTTGGGTGCGAAACTTGAGTTTGTTCTATAAATACGTCAATTACTGAAATAGAGTATGAGGATGCACATGCACTTAGCGGAATCTGTCGATGTACTGGTGGAGAATTTGTATTAAAAATACAGCATAAATACGCAAAAAAGGATACTTATACCGTTAAGATTAGAGGAAATGGAATTACCAATATTGGCCTTAATATCGACAATAATGATGATACGACGAACACCTTTAGGGGTGTTTTAGCTTTCGGTCCGGTTGGAATACATTATAAAATGTTTGCATATATGAAGACATCATTCTTTATCTCTGATATTGATATTCCCAATTCCCAAATGCTCACATCCTTGGATTACATGTTTTATCAGGCATCATCCTTTAACCGGAATATCTGCCATTGGGATGTTTCGAATGTGAAAAATATGAGATATACATTTGGTGATGCGTCATCCTTTAATCAGGATATCGGCCATTGGGATGTCTCGAATGTCACAAAAATGGAGAAGATGTTTCAGAATGCCACAACGTTTAATCAACCATTAGACAATTGGGATGTCTCGAATGTAAAAAGTATGGAGCAGATGTTTCAGAATGCCACAACGTTTAATCAACCATTAGACAATTGGGATGTTGCAAATGTGACCAATATGAAGAAGATGTTTTATCATGCGACAGCCTTTGAACAAGACATTTCAAAATGGAAGGTAAATAAAAAAGCAAAAATGTGCGGAATGTTGACTGGAACGAAATTGGATGACCCAGAGACAGACAAGTGTAAAAATTTTGACCCGACCGAGTGGGAAAATAATTATACGAATATCTGTATTTTAGATAAGGAAAAACTTTGTGAATAATATAAACATCCCAATGTCTGAAGTTCCTAAGTCTGAGAGATAGCACCATTATGATATCTATATTATATTCGAAGGGATGAGACTGTGATTGGCATCGATCGGAAACGGCGCGTCCGCCATACAAACGACCCCGCCGTTTCCAACGGGGTTGAGCGCGTTTTTTAAGACATTGAATGAACGGATGGCCATTTTGTCGGGATTTGTTCCTTTTTTTATCTCAATCGGATGAAGTACGCCATCCGATTCGATGATGAGATCGATCTCTTTTTGATTTGTATCCCGATAGAAATTGAGATTCACGGATTCTTTGGCATAAGCATAGTTTCTGAGTAGTTCTCCTACGACGTAATTCTTGTAATAATGTCCCGAAGCTGCGCCATTCATGAGTACATCTTTGCTCGTCCAGGATGAGAGATAGGCACACAGTCCTGTATCGCAGAAATAGAGTTTAGGGGTTTTGGTCAGTCGCTTTAATTCATTGGATGCATAGGGTTCGAGCAAAAAAATAATTCCCATGGACTGCAAAATTCCGCACCATTCTTTGGCTGTAACGCTCGAAATGTCTGCAGAAAGTGCAAGATCGTTATAATTGATCAACTGACCACAAAAGGCTGCACATGCCCGCAGGTACTTTCTAAATTTCTCTGTATTTTTAATGCCATTATCATCGACCGCATCACGCATCAAATACGTTTCGATATATGAATTATAATATGCCTGCATCTGCTCCTGTTCGAGATGCTGTACATCCGGCATTCCGCCACGCCAAATATGTTCAAAGACATCCACGACGTTATTTGGCGAGAATTGCGATTGCCTTCTGATCAGCGCATCGAGAGAAAAATCAAGTGGTTCTGCTGGGTATACACCTGCAATTTCTCGTTGTGAAAAGCTGTACATTTTTAGAACGCACAGCCGTCCCGCCAGCGATTCCCGCGACTCTCTCATCAGCTTGAGGCTATGCGAGCCCGTTAGCCAAAAAAGTCCGCTTTTATCGGCAGAATCACAAATGATCTTGATTTGTTCAAATAATTCGGGGGCTTTCTGTATCTCGTCGATTAATAATGGGGCCTGTAGGTCTGAAAAAACAGCGCAGGATCTGTTCTGGCAAGATTGCGGATTTTGGCATCGTCCATGGAAACATAGGTGCGATTTTCGGCAGCAGCCAGATGCATAAGCATTGTCGATTTGCCCACCTGACGCGCGCCGGTGACCATCACTGCCTTAAAGACGCTGCTCATACTTAATATTTTCTTTCCAATTCTCGCTTGATATAAGCCATTTTTTGCCTCTTTAGTAAAATCTAAAGTTGACTTTATTTTCTCATAAAACGGATCAAGCTGTCAAATTGTAGTGCGCAATCCTCGACTGAACGCTCACGCTTCGACACATCCCTTGTCATCATCGCAGGCTTTGGGACATTGTGTTTCGATGACGATGGTTGCATTTGAGCCATCCGAGAGTGTGCGGCATTGGGTTTGTTTGTAAAAGAGATTGTTGCCTTCGACCTGGTCACCGCCTTCTTTTTGGAAGCAGAAAGCCGTCGTTTCGTCTGCGTTTTCGCAGGCTGCAAGACAATGCGGGATATTTTGGCTGTCGAGCGCGCAGCGGTAAGAGGGGTGATAGTTGGTCTGGCATTCTTTGAGTTGTTTTTCAGTGCAGGCCGGATAGGTCGAATTTTTGGCACATGTGGTGCCATTGACATCGCAAAGGCCAGGGCACTTGTCTTCTTTAATGGTTTGAAGGACGAGGTTTCCCCAGGTGTCTTTAATACATTTCTTCTCGATAGATATACTTTCGAATCCAGAAGAGATACATGTATTTTGAATGTCATTTGCTTTGGTGCAGGTTTGCGCGCAAACGGCCGAGTCTCCTGTCTGTATGCAATGTATATTCTTGCCATCTTCCTGGCAATTGTATGTTTTTTGAGTGCCATCCAGGCAGGATATAAGAATATCATCCTGACATGTGTCGTGATTATTTTGTGAACAGGTTGTGTCTGCTGCACAGGCCGTTCCCCCGGCGTTGCATCCTGCAGGACAGACTTCGGAGGATATCACGTCATAAAGTTGATTGTCCTGTCCCTTTATACAGGTAAACGTATATTGAATTGCTGAATCTGTCTGGTTCTGGCAAATTGAGCGTCTTCGGCCTTCTTCGGTGCATTTGTCATAACAATCTTCTACACCTTGTACACTGGCGCATGTTCTGCCGTTTGTACATACTTCATGTCCAGTATGAATGCCATTAATGCCGCGATCAATGCAATAATCAAATCCCGATGTATCTGTACAACGATGATGATACTCACAATAATATAATTCTTTTAATTCGATACAATGTTCTTTTTGTGGATCGCATCCTTTGTCGCTGCAGTAACCAAACAAGGACGCATCGGTACTGTTTAGCAGAGTAAAGCTGCCATCCGTGTTGAGTGTACATTCCTGGTAAGTTTCATGGTAGTATTCGCCCAAAGAGGAATTCTCGGAGGTGGTGCAGTGAAATATTTTTTGTCCGACATTGGTGCATTGGTCTGCCTGATTACCTCTGCAAAAGGCGCGCAAACGCTGTTTTTGGCTGGCGTCCTCGTGCAGTACCACCGAACATCCGCCCAATGAACTGCAGTCCTGCGTGACGATGTGTGCCGTGGAACCGTTTTGGTATTGGCAGGCGATTGTCGAGTTATTTCTGCAAAATTCGATGAATGTGTCGGGATCGCATTCTTCGCCGATTTGCATTTGGTCCATATCGTGTGTGATGCAAATATCATTTTGGCAGGTTCCCTTGCATTGCTCGGGCGTGCAGTTGATTTTGGGCTTTTCGATGCATTTGCCATTCTGACAACGATAGGGACAAGGTGACTCGGACATTTGCCACTTATCCTGGGAACATGTCAGAATATATCCAAAACCATCGCAAATCTTCTTGCCCTCATCGCAATGATAGTCGAAAGTCTTATTTTCGTTCAGGCATTGGCCTTCGAGACATCCGTATTCGCAGATCGTTCCCGTTTTTTTCCAGGATTGACTGTCGCAGACCAGGATTTCGTCATCGGTGCTGCATCGCTTTTCGCCATTTGAGCAGATGTAGGAATCGTTGGGGTGACAGGTTGCACCTTGGGGCAGTGTTGTGCAGTGCCATCCATCGCGGCATGGCGTCGTTTTGACGTAGCCATTAAAACAGGTCTGCAGGTGGGTTTCGTCGGCGCATGAATTCACAAAAGCTTTGTCGCAGGGGAGGTCAGAGGGTTGTTCTCGATTTGGCTGTTCATCCTTCTGGCATGCCTGAATTGCAAGCAGGCATCCAAAGATCATCCCTATCCCATATAAACGTGGCCTTTTCATGATGTGTATCCTCAAAATAGATGAACGAGCCGTATGGGCGAATCGCCCATAGGCGAGTTGCGCCGCTCGTTAGGAGCGGCGCAAGCGCGGCGTATCGTAGATAGCCGTGCACAAAAAAGCAAAAAAAAAGCACCCCGAAAGGTGCTTTTGTAACAATGGTTTAAAAGCTTAGAGATCGACGAAGTTGAGGAAAAGGCTGATGCCGTTGCCATCGATTGTGAACTTGAGTGCGCCCATTTCTGCGTTTTTCAAGGACTCGCCAGATTCATCTTCTTTCTTGGTGGAGACGCCGATTTCATTAAAGTTGAAGGATACCGTCGTGTAGTCGAGGATGCCATGGAAGAAGGCGGAGTCTGTGATTGCGTTGATTCCGGCTGCGAAAAGTGACATGGTGCCATCGGATTTTCCGGCATGGACGTTGCCGACGCCGATGGAGAATTTCTTTTCGGTGATTTCTGCGTTCAAACCGGCGATGAGATCGACATAGCCGCAGATAGAGGAATTGCTCCACAATCTGAAGGCGAGGCTGAAATATTTACCCCAGTTCTGCGGATTCTGGTTGTACCAGTCGTAGGTCAGGAGGATATTTTCGGGATATTCCTTGGCGATGTTCGTCATGGTGACTTTGAAATCGTTGTTTTCGAGTTTGGTATCCGAAGTGATGTGGCCTTCTTTCATCATTCTGGCGAGCAGACCGCGGATGAGGTCTGGGTGGATGTTCAGGCCGACGTCGGCATTGTCTGGGAACGCATAGTCGATAGCCGTGGTGGAATTTCGTGCATAGACGACATTGGAATAGACGCCGAGCTGAATGGCCTTGCTGTCCGATTTGACGATTGGGGCGCCTGCGATGAGTTTGATGTCGCCATTACCGACATTCCATGCACCGATATCGAAGAGGCTGACATTTCTGAATTGATTTGAGACAAACTGCTGCCATGCGAGGTTAATGATATCGATTGCGGCCTGGGGGATACCTGCAAAATCGATGAGCTGAGCATGTTTGAGGTCGGCAAAGATAGAGGTGCGCAGGCCCTTGGCATAATCTTCGGCATTGCTGGGATTGTCGCCTTTAATTTTGCCATAGATAGGCAGAGCAACCTTGACGCCGTAGGTGGTGTCGCTGATAAGGGATTTTACCTGAACCGGCAGATCCATGGTAATGCAGCTGATTTCATTGTTCTGTCGAATTTGGTCGGCATAATAGCTGTTATAAAAAGCGGAATCTTTTTGGACATCTTCGAGGAGTTTTATAAGCTGATCTTTTGGGCATCCATCCAACTGAATGGTGGGCAGTTTTAAGATGACTTTGGCTACCGACACATCGATTTCATATTTGAAGTCTGTGGCAGCCGCGAAGAGCTTGTTGACGCCGGATTTGTTGAGCAACATGGCCATGGAGAAACCCACGGTACCATCGGCCATACCTTGCTTTAACTGATCGATGGAGATAAGCTCGCCTTCGGAGTTCAGGGCTTCCTGATATTGAGCCTCGAGATTTGGGCATCCTGCCATGCCATTGACGATGCCGCCAATGGTGTCGGGACCAATGTATTTTCCCAGATCATTTCCATCCAGATCGCAGCTGGTTGCCGAGGTCAAAAAGAAAGCAGATGCCCCCATGAGCGCGCATGTCGCCAAAAAAGATCTTTTCATACGTGTATTCCTTGCTGTGTAAATGGTTGTCAAAGCCGTTTGACAAGAGATTGCTTGGATAAAGTGCAGCGTCCAAAGGGCCGGGAATGCCCCATAAACGTCATACTGCCTTCATCATAGTGATTTCATCCCGTAAAATAAAATTTTTTTGACGATGGAGACATTTTGTCACAATTTTAGAGTTACTATTCAGTCGGGGGCTGAGCATTTTTCACAAGTCGCTTCAATGCCAAGGCATCAGGCAACAGGCATCAGGCAGTAGAAAGTATCCCTTGAGGAATCGTATGATTTCTAAAAACAGCCATTGCTTCGTGTATGAGCCACTCATGCCTAATGCCTCACGCCTGATGCCTTGAAATGGTTCATCCTCTAAGCTTCAGAAAGAGCATGAGGGCTGAATAATTACCGAACAATAGTAAAAGGATGAATAAAAACTTGCATTTCATTCGCATAAACTTTAGTAAAGTGCGCCGCTTTTGGGCGTGGGTGTGCTCTTGCTGCCAGTCTGAAGCGCATAATACTTAAAATTTTCTCATAAAGAGTCAGATATGACACTGATTTACGTTATTTTTGCAATCGTTTGTATCTTTCTAATCATTACCGTTTTACTTCAGCCTGGTAAATCGGGTGGTTTAGGTGCTGCTTTTGGTGGTGGTGGTAATACGGTTTTTGGGGCAAGCGGCGGCACGCCTGTTTTTCGTCGCATGACGACGGGGGCTGCGGTTTGTTTTATGTTGCTCAGCCTTTTGATTGCCTATCTCTCTTTGGATACGACTGTTACCGGGGATGAAGGTGTCAAAAAGCGAGGTCTGGATTTTTCGGATATTCCTACAGAATCGCAAGAATCCCCTGCAGGATTAGCCATTCCGGCTCCCGCTCCAGCAGCGG
>DGWW01000245.1 GCA_002395385.1 Myxococcales bacterium UBA4248 | reverse complement strand
TGCCTTTTTGGCAGCTTCTTTGGCTTCTTTTTCTGCCTTTTTGGCAGCTTCTTTGGCTTCTTTTTCTGCCTTTAAAGCATCTTTCGAGGAAACGTCCTGTTTCTTTCCTGTCGCATTTCCCACATTTTTAGAAGATTTTTCTGAATGATTATCAGATGTAAGCGAGCCCTTGGGTGATGCTGATTTTGATTTCGAAGTGGGTTCAGCCTTATTCACCGATGGTTGCTTTGCAGTCGACTTGTTGTCTTCATTATCTTTCTGCACAGGCGTTGCGACTGGTTGTACTTCACCCTTGGGCGCGGGTTTTGCTCCCACCTCTCTATTCGGTGCTTTAGCAAGAATATTGCTCTTATATTGATATTTTCTTTCAGCTTCTTCCGCAGAGATTACTCTGATATTAAGCTCATCGAGCTGATCAAATATTTCATCAGCCAGGTCACCAGAGAGAACATCCGAAGGAACCATCGCATTCAATTCATCGTAAGTGGCAAAACCTCTATCTTTTGCTGCTTCGAGAAATTCAAAAAATGCTTTCCTATCTTTTTCGTCTGACATTCAATTCTCCCTATTACAGGTTAAAATATTTAGCGTTGATGCAAATTGTACTGCGTCATGTTTTGCCGGCAAAATTATGAGACTCCTGTTTGCCAGCAAAATTGACGCTCTTTTTCGGTTTCCTGCATCATTGCGATAAGTTTCTGATCTTTTGCAAGCAGCAGAGATACTTGTTCCGCATCACTGCGTTTAACAGCCTCCGCAATGGAATATCCAAGCTGCTGATGCTCGCGGGCAGCCCAATTTCTGACGAGCCCCGCCAGCGCCCCATGATACCATTTATCCAAATTTTCTTCGGGAACATCAGGACATGAGCAAATAAGCTTCTCATAGAGCTGACGAGAATCCTCCCCAAGCGATGACAAAACTGCATAAGTATTGTCTTTATCTTCCACATTGACATATTGAGTCAATAGGGCACGCAAGCCGGGATTCTGAATTAAATCCAGGCCATGCTGCTCGATAAAGTTCTGATACCGTTGAGGGGATACCAACACTAAATGAACCACATCCCATTCTATCTGATCGTATTGAATTTTTTCAATTTCAACGCGGGATGCCACTTCCGTCTGAGGCTGATATTCAAGATTCATCCCCAACTCAATGGCGAGCCGCTTCGTATCGACTCCCAGATAACGGGCTGCTTCTTCGAGATAATGATGTCTCGATAATTTATCGGGAAATTCATGAATGATATCGCTCAGTTCACCATATCCCGATTTTCTCAATTCTGGCACAAGTGCCATCAAGTCTGAACATTTCTTCTGTATGCACCAAATCCCCAGGGGTTTGGCATTGTCGATGAGCGACTGCATACCTTCGGCGCCATACGTCCTCAAATAGCTGTCAGGATCGTCGTCCTTGGGAAGCTCAACGGCATACAGTCCTTCAAAATCCTGTGTAAGCAGTATCCCAAGCGCACGGCACATCGCCTTGCGTCCGGCATTGTCACCGTCATACATCAAATAGACGCGCTTTGTATGTCGTGCGATCAGTGCTGCCTGTTTTTCTGTCAATGCCGTTCCCATAGAGGCAACAGTATGACAAAAACCAAATCCATGCATCATCACGACATCGACATTGCCCTCAACCAGAATGGCACAGTGTTCCCGGGTGATGTGCATCTTAGCCTGATACAGGCCATAAAGATGCTCACCCTTGACATAGATCTGGCTCTCAGGGCTGTTGATGTATTTGGCTGTCTCTGACTTATCGAGAATGCGACCACCAAATGCAATGATATCGCCCTTGATATTGTGCACTGGAAACATCAGGCGATTTCTAAAACGTGCATAATACCCGCCACTTTCACGACTCGCTATCAGCCCAAGCTCCTTTGCATGTTCAAGAGACTGGCCTGATTTTCGCAAATGCTGAACAATACCATCCCAGCTTTCCGGCGAAAATCCAAGGCCAAACGACTGGATCATCTCCGGTGTAATACCGCGTCGGCTCGCATAATTGCGGCAGTTCTCTCCCTCTGAACTTGCAAGTGCAGAGACAAAATAAGATTCTGCCGATTTCATGACCTCGTAAAAAGATTTTTCACGGGATTTGCCACTCTGTCGCGCATGATCATTGTGACGCTCTGTATGAACGACTTCAATACCAAGACGCTCTGCAAGGCGCTCTATGGCTTCGGGAAAACTCAAATTCTCCAGTTTCATCAAAAAATCAACGGCACTGCCACCTTCGTGACAGCCAAAACAGTAGTAAGCACCTTTATCTCCGTTGACTGTAAAACTCGGCGTTTTTTCCCTGTGGAATGGGCACAGTCCGATGAGTCTGCCTCCACGTTTGCGCAGCTGTACGTATTCGCTGATCAGTCTTACGATATCCGTTCGTTCTATGACTGTTTTGACCACAGATTCTTCAATCATCCGCCGCAATACCCCAGAGACATCCATCCAGAAAGCCTTCCAGAAAAGCCGATATAATCTAGTTTCCAAATTTCATTTGTCAATGATTTGAGAAAAAAATAACGACATTTTGATCATAGTTCGTCTCTGTTCAGCCGTAGGCGGATGACTTGTTTCCCTGGTTTCTGCATCATCAAGGCAATAGGTATTAGGCAGAAGTCATCAAACACATTGCCAGAAATAATCCACTTTTCCTAAAAAATAGGCGCTGTTTAACGAGTGTGGAGATTTTGTTCATTGAAGAATTCAATTCTGGCTTAGAGCTTGGAGCTTAGAGATGGGGATCGCCGCTCAAAGTTCTAAGCGCAAAGCTCCAAGCAATGAAAAGCTGAAATCTGAAGACAAATGCATATCCACGGTGGTTAAACATAGCCTTTCATTATAATTCATAATTATGCATTATGCATTGTAACTAATGCGTTGACTCGCTCCGATTACATTCAAACAGATGCATGGAGGCATGCGATGAAGTGAATCTTTCTCCCGACGTTATCAGTGAAACGCCATCCGAATCGTAAGCAACGGATTCGCCTTGTATTTCGAGCGATTCAAACTGAGGATGGGGATGTACGAAAGCCTTTGCCACATCGGGATGGGCTTCGAGATCAAACTCATAAATCATGGCATACGTGCGGATCGCAAATCTTTTACCATCCGGCGCAAAATCTGCCCCTGTTACCGCATTGTACAATGGAAAAAGATTGCCCAAACCACCTTTGAACACATGGGTGGCCAGTTTTTCGAGCCTGGCGTCCTCACCTTTACGCGGCACGCGGTACAACGAAGCTGCAGCGCCACCTGTTTGCTTGGAAATAAGATAGATTTCGGCTGTCGTCGGATGAACCATCAGACTTTCACAATCGGGATTGGCAAACTTCAACTCTGTTTCATTGGTATCTGGAAAAATGACAGGATAAGCTGCTTTTGCCTTGAGTGGTACTGGCTGGGCATTGGGAATCATGTCTTTGGTCAGCACAGGTTCTTCAACTACGATTATTTTTTTATTGGTTCGTTTAAAGCGGTTATCGCCCGTATCCCCAATATACAAACATGATTTAGGCGACTGGCGGCTGCATGGCCCGACAGCAATATCTTCCCAATCGGTATTTTTCAGCCCCTCAATGGTATAGGTATGGATGAGATTACCCGATTTGTCGAGAACATAAAGCTCCGGCTTGCCATCCGAATCCACATGGGCCCAGATATAATCGGGATTCGTCCGGCTCAGAGCCATTCCGCTGATTTCATCCAGCTCTGAAGGGAGTTGTATGGTCGAAGTCGATTTTGTAAACCCACTCTGCCCTTCCCGTGATGGCTGACATGGCAAATCGGCATGAGCAACCCCACAACACATAAAGCCAGCAATCGTCAATACAATAATGGATCTGAACATACCATCCTCCTTCATCTGCCCCTTATACCAAATCCATGACCCATTATCTATTATCCATACCCATAAAAAAGGCAGCGTATGGCCACTGGCCATAGCTGCCTTCGAGCGGCGTGCGCAGCAGCCGCGAAAAGCGAGCGCATTGGGCAAAGCCCAAAAGCGAGCATAGGATTAATCTTTCTTTTCCCACTTGC
>DGWW01000069.1 GCA_002395385.1 Myxococcales bacterium UBA4248 | reverse complement strand
CCCCCTTGTCACTTCGTGACATTCCCCCTCTCCGTGAACGGCGAGGGTGAAATTAAGGTGGCATTTGATTTGTTCTCGGTGCCCTCAATTCGCACCGTTCGCAGGACGGTGCTCATTTCGGCCCCTTTGGAATCCGCAATCATTTTAAGTTTTTGCTTTTACTTAACGTTTCACAAACCATCACAAACGATCACTCGATGGGGCCCCTCCCCCATCTTTCTTAAGTATTGATTTTAAACATTATTCAAACCTACAGGCAAATTATATACCCGTTTTAAATGCGGTAGCCCTGTGAAGACAGTAAAACATGATTGACAAAGGCACCATACGTTGCTAGCCTAACAGTGCCTTTGTTGTCCGATATTGAAATCGGGTAAAAAGGGATTAACCAAAGGGATTGGGCAATGTAGCCGAATTCTTTAATCTTACGAGGTAACAAAATGAAATCGATGCTTTTTGCGATTCGAAAAGAAACTGCTCTGTTGAATGCACCATTTTGTGCATGTTGTTGCTGTTGTTGTTAATCATTCATTAATCCTAAGGAAAGACCTACTGAGATTTGTTGTGTAAAATTGAGTTGTCATTTCTTTTACAAAACTCAATTTACCAATCGAAGCAGTCTGTAACCATTTTATTCGATTCGCGATGTGCAGTAGAAGAATGAAAGACTATCACTGCGCTTCAACCAAGTATTCCCTACGGTACGATTCGCATTAACAGCAAACTTACAATTGGATAATACTATGATCGAAAATCACGAAAGCATTACTGCAAAACTATGTTCATTTGTCCGTGCACACCATTCCATTCATGAGCGCAACAAGATATTCGACGATTATCTCGCCTTTGACCTGATGGGATCCAATGAATACGCCAATATTCGAAAGTTCATCGAAAGCGGAAAATGCGGCATGTGCGAAAGCTGCATATCCCAATGCCCGTATCATGACAAAATATCTCAAACAGTCCATTTGCTCGCCCCAATTCCACTTTCACGTGAAGCTTTTACACTCGATATTTTTAACGCATTCATACAAAAAAATCCGCGATGTCAGTATGTGATTTGCGGTGCCGGCATGGATTCGTTCCTCTTCAGAAACGACAATCCTAACATTACAATTTTTGAAGTCGATCACCCCGATACACAAAAATACAAACAACACCGAATTGCAGAACTAGGCTGGATCATACAGAAAAACATCAACTTTGTCCCCGTCGATTTTTCGCGGGACGATATGGCAACCAAACTGCTCGAAACTGGCTATGATCCCAATTTACCAACATTTTTTACGATTCTCGGCGTGACATATTATCTGTCGCTGAAATCCTTTGCAAATACGATCGAACGAATAGATTCGATATCTGCAACAGGAAGTACAATTGTTCTTGATTACCCGGAAGATACACCATTTAATGCTTCGACCCCCGAACGAGTACGCAGGCTTGCACAGATGACAGCAAGACTAGGTGAACGCATGACACAAGGATTTTCGTTAGAAGAGATGCGTGATGTCTTCGAACATCATCACTGCAAAATTACAAAACATCTTTCCCCGCAGGCAATTCAAAACAGTTATTTTAAAGACCGGCAGGACGGCCTCACCGCATACGAAAACATTCATTTTATATGTGCGGAAAAACACAGTCATTACTATGCAAAACAAAGCATATTTACAATATAAGGAGAGACATCATGGCAAATTATAAGCATCTGGATTCGGCACTCATTCACGGCGGTATTTATGGTGATGCCCTGACCGGGTCAGTCAATGTCCCGATTTATCAAACATCGACCTATGAACAAAAAGGGCTTGGCAAACTTGTCGGTGGCTACGAATACTCCCGTACAGGCAATCCAACTCGCGCGGCGCTCGAAGCACTCATAGCCGAACTCGAAGGCGGTATTGCAGGATTTGCCTTCGGTTCGGGTATGGCAGCAACGACTGCGGTACTCAGCCTGTTTAAATCCGGCGACAAACTCATACTTTCACAGAATGTATATGGCGGCACCTATCGTGTTTTGGCCAAAGTATTTAATCATTTTAATATCACCTTTGAGATTGTCGATACCACGAATCCCGAAATATTCGAAAAGGCAATCACCTCGGAAGTAAAAGCAGCATTTATCGAAAGCCCAGCGAACCCGCTGCTTTCGGTCACCGATATTCAGGCAGTCGCTGCAATCTGCAAAAAACATCATATTCTGACTATCGTTGATAATACTTTTATGACGCCTTATCTTCAGCGTCCGATTTCTCTCGGTGCCGATATTGTCATTCACAGTGCGACCAAATATCTCGGTGGTCACAGCGATCTCGTCGCCGGTCTTGTCGTCGTCACCACACAGGATTTAGCCGAAAAAATTGCATTTATACAAAATTCGACCGGCGGTGTACTTGGACCATTTGACTCATTTTTGCTCATACGCGGCATAAAAACGCTAGCTGTTCGCATGGACAGACATACACAGAATGCAGAAATCATCGCGCAATTCTTGCGTAAAAATGAGGCCGTTAAAAACATCTATTATCCCGGATTTGAGGATGCACAGGGACACGCAATCCAAATGCGCCAAGCTAAAAATGGCGGTGCAATGATATCCTTCGAACTACAGGACAAATACGATTTGAACCGATTTTTTGAATCGCTGCATCTCGTTGCCCTTGCCGAAAGCCTCGGCGGCGTCGAATCGCTCGTCTGCCACCCATCGACAATGACACATGCCGCATTCCCCAAAGAAATCCGCGATGCAGTCGGTATTACCGAAAATCTGATTCGTCTATCGGTCGGCATCGAAAATGTCTATGATCTCATCGCTGATCTGAGCCAGGCCATACGTTCCAGCGAACTGCAGGAGGTATAAATGTATTACGAATCGATGCAGGCACTCGTAGGCAAGACGCCGCTTGTAAAACTTGACCATTTCGATCTCCCGTCGGATGTATCTTTATTTGCAAAATTAGAATTATACAATCCATCCGGAAGCGTCAAAGATCGCACAGGAAGATATATGGTCGAAGCAGCCGAGCGCCGCGGAGAACTCAGACCCGGCGGTACAATCGTTCTGGGAACAGCTGGCAACACTGGTCTTGGGATTGCGTTTGCCGCTCTCAATAAAGGCTACCGGGTCATATTTACAGTTCCAGAAAAATTTTCTATCGAAAAGCAGATCTTCATGCACGCACTGGGTGCCGAAATTGTTCACACACCACTCGAAGAGGGCATGATCGGCGCAAACAAGCGCGCTGCCGAGCTGCATGCACAAATCCCAGGTTCGGTCGTGCTCGATCAATTCTCGGATCAGAGCAATCCGCAGGCCCATTACGAAACGACCGGCCCAGAAATCTATCAGGATCTCAATGCCCAAATAGATTACTTTGTCGCCGGGGCAGGTTCCGGCGGCACATTTACCGGCATTGCGCGCTATCTCAAGCAACATCTGCCTCATCTGCAAGCCGTACTTGCCGATCCCGTCGGTTCGACCATCGGCGGCGGAACACACGCGGATTATCTCATCGAAGGTATTGGCAACGATTTTATCGCAGATACACTCGATATGTCGCTCGTCGATAAAATATATAAAATTACAGATGACGAAGCATTCGATGCCGCACGTCTGACCGCCCGAAAAGAAGGTATTTTTGCAGGTTCTTCGTCTGGTGCTGCGCTTTCGGCCGCATTAAAACTAATTCAGGACGGTGCACGTGGTAATATTGTCGTTGTATTTCCTGACCGCGGCGATCGATATTTCAGCAAGAAGCTTTTCGATACGAATTTTTAAGGCCTATTGCCTTCGGCAATACGGCACTTAAAAGACGTGTCACGACACGTCTTTGCTCGCTATTGGCTTACAGCCAATACGCTCGCTTTTATATTTCTGAGACGTGTCACGCGACACGCCTCTGCTCGCCAGGGTGCGGCCATGTTGGGCCGCACCTACGGCTCACATACCGCCGCTATCTGCGATACGCGGCGTATCATCCAACATCAGCATACATATCTTCGGTATGTTTTACACGAGATAAATCCCAATCTGCCATGCACTGTTTAAAGGACTCTGCACCTTTAAACATACGACTCATATTCTTAACTTTGGATATATCCCATGCATTGAGCGGTTGATTAAACCGTGTCTGTCCCGAGAACATATCACTCATATCCTCTACATTGGATACGTTCCATCTATCAAGAGGATGATTAAAGCACCCCTCTGCATTCCCGGAAAAATTCCATATTGTAGCAAGCCCATCCTCATCATAATACTTTGTAGGACGCCACCGATCTACCGAGAACATAGATGCCATATGATTGACGTTTGATACATTCCATGTATTCAATGGTTGATTGAATTCCCAGGCATTCTTAAACATTTCATCCATATTGGTAACATTTGAAACATCCCATTTGTCCAGTGGTTGATTAAAGGATCGTGCGAAGCAGAACATTCCGTTCATATATTTCACATGAGAAACGTCCCAACGATTCAACGGTTTGTTGAACCGCAATGCATTAGCAAACATATAGGACATATCTGTAATTTGTGATACATCCCAGTGATCAATATAACTGTTAAAATAGACACACCAATTGAACATTTTGTACAAGCTGCGCACATGACGCAAATCCGGTGCATCCATGGCAGAAATTCGAATATATCTGCAGCCATTAAACATACGTTCCATATTCATCCATTCGTTGCTTCCCCAAGCAATGATATTCGAAAGATAAACACCGTAATAATCTCGATAGTACCAGTCTTCATTATCCCTGGTCAGCTTCTGGCGCCCCATCCCATTCCAGTACGAGCCCCAATAGAGTTCATTCCCGGATCTATCATAATCTTTAAAACACAGTCCTGGAAATGCCCCATGGAGTGCTATACGGTAGGTACCGGCTTTATTAAAGTAACATTCAAAATCTTCGTGATATCTTTTTTTTAAAAAATTACAATCGGGATTGTCGCACACAGCATAATAATCCACCTTGTATTTGACATTATCTGAACGGTTTATTGCCACAGAGTAATACATATTATCTTTGCAGACAACGACTTCAAAGACGAATGGCATAGAATAATTCCGATGTGTTCTTTGTTTCATAAATTTCCTTATCCAAATGCTATAGGTCATGCGTGACAATGAATATACTGTTACAGCTGAATATCCCCTTATCACAATTGTTTATCGTGATCAGGAAGGCCAAATCTGTAATCACAATAATCGCCAGTTAATATCTGAAGCGTATTCTGAGTATCTACTGGACAGTGGTAGGTCCATCCCCAAACAAGCTCTCTCTCACCAATATCAACAGCCACCAATGAACGTCGAATGTCTCTCATACGATAGTAATGCATCTCACTGTAAAAGCCACTATCCATTTGATCTTCTGCCTCATCACCTTCTGACTGTTCTTGATTTTCCAGATACCTGATACCCGATTGTTTCTCAGCAAGTAAACTCAGGAAGGCTCTTTCTTTGGGCAGATTTTTTAAAACTTCATTATAATTTTCAATTTTGAACAACTCGCCATAGACGCGTCCATACTCAAGATGGAAATGAAGGTTCGACAGCCTCATCCGATTGCAGCTTTCCTGCAGGCTGATATCTTTTTCATAATCTGCAGATCCAAGTCCAGCCTTATCCGGGAACGTAATCGTAGGTGTCCATCCGGAAATATACAAATTACCCTCTATTTTTCCACGAACCGGTTTAAGATCACGTGGTAAGTACCAGACATGTTTGGGAATACAATGCATCATCGTGTCATAGACAAAGAGATTGAAAGTTGACATAGCCTCCTCCGTTGTTAGCTGGTGTTATTATAAGATGATGACAACATCCTTAGTTTCACCGAATCGCTGTCACGCATCTCCGTTAACGCTTGCGACAATTCCAATGACACTCCGCCCACATAAACAGACCCAATCCTGACTTACTTCCAACAACTCTCTCCTATTCAATTATCAAAGAGCGAGGACATGCAGCCACTCAACGGGCATCAGTATAGTCATTTTAATCCATGTAAAATTTCATTTTGGTAACAATGTCACAATTTAGCCCTTGGGGATTGCGCTTCGATATTCAAAGGGCTTTGCGAATTTGTAATGGTGACAGGCAAATTGGATGCGAAACCAATCAGAACTACACGATTTCACCTTATGAAAGGTGTTAAACTCATTGCGAGCCGTATTGCCGCAGGCAATAGGCGAGTGCGTAAGGCGTATTTGCCGCGTGGCAAGGGATATACCCCTTGCCAGCACGCGGCAAATAGCCACGCCCCCCAAACAAATTTATATGCGCATGAGTTCCGTATATTTGGTAAAGAATAGATTCAGCCGCTGCATGATGATATCAACCCCGCCGATATTCTTCGATTCGATATTCATCGGCATGGCGGGATCATGCAATGACATACGCAGTAGCATCCAACCATGGACTTCGGGATCATCAAAGCGCACGCGGATGCCTTCATAATTGGGTTCGACGATAATAAACCGGTCGTCGGCTTTGGCAAAGGCTTCGAAATCAGCGAGTACTTTTTTACCATAGGCGACGAAGTCCGGATTTGTAATTTTATAACGAATTTCACGCGATTCTGCAGGATGGGCGAGTTCAGAAATCAAATCTTCGATTTTTCGGCCTTCGCGCTTGAGTACCGCCATTTTTGCGATAATTTTAGTCGCAATATAGGCACCGTCATCCGAAAAATAATTTTCTTTAAAAGCGCCATGCCCCGACGTTTCGATGGCAAGCTCGCATTTTTCGCCATTTTGGTTGAGTTCAATCGCTTTATCGATGACATTTTTATAGCCGCGTTTATAGCGCAGATGCTTTAGATGAAGGTGATTTTCGAGATAATCCTGCAACTCATCTGAAGTCACCGAATCGGTCACGATCGTCGAACCGGGCGAGGATTCGGCGACAATCGAGGCCAACAGCGCGATGAGCGCATTGCGGTTGACCTCGGTGCCATCCCGAAAAACGACTGCCCCACGGTCGCCGTCACAATCAAAGATGACGCCCAAATCGGCACTGGCATCGCGCGTCGCCTTTTGTATCGCGGCCATCGCAGTTGCATCTTCTGGATTGGGGACGTGATTTGGGAATGTGCCATCAGGGTCGAGAAACACACTTCCCGAAATATCCGCTCCCAACGGCTTGAGGATGCGCCCAGCAAAAAAGCCGGCAGCTCCATTGCCCGCATCTTCTATGATGTGCAGACCCGCAAGCGGATGTTCATAATCCTCAGCATTGACCGCAGTTTTTATCCATTCGCGCATGTGCGCCGCATACACTTCGACCATATCAAACGGCTGTGGAAGTCCAGTACCTCGCGAGAAATTTGTGCTCGAAATCAAGCCATCTTCATCGATTGTCCCGAACTGCGAACACAAACCGCCCGCATTATCGAGGATTTGAGACAGCTCTACCTTATTGAGCGCACCATTTCTGGTAAAGAACTTCATGCCATTGCGCTGAAATGGCAAATGACTGGCTGTAAGCATGATCGCACCATCGAAATGACTGGTATCGAGTACCGTCGATTGGAACATCGCCGGCGTCGATATGAGACCACAATCGAAGATTTCAACATTGCCGAGCCCCGCAAAACAAGCCATTTTGAGTTCATTGGCAGAAATGCGGCTGTCGTGTCCGACACCAATCCGCAGCGAAGCTGCCTTCTTGCCCGTCTTTTGTGCCAAAAAATCCGCAAACGATGCCGCAATGAACGTCACCGCTCCTGCAGATAATGTGCGCGGTTCATCCTGCGTTGCAATCGCAACCCCACGAACATCATTGCCATTCTGAAGTTTTTTAAATTGAATCATGATTTGTTCCTTTCTTTACCGAGGCCCTGCCCCTGCCCCACCAAGGAGCAGAGCGCCATAAAACCCATATTCATTTATTTATCGTTTTTGCCAACCTGTGCGAAATAGAGCACCTTCCACATTTAGAATAAAAACGTAACGTGGTCATCCGTTTATTGGTTGATCCAGAGCCCTGCCCCAAACCGCGTCAAGGTGCTAAGCCCTTTGATCCATCTTTAAGATAATGAAAAGGTAAAGTGAAGAGGTATTATCTTACAAACGGATTCTTTCACAGCTAACACAGTTCATGTATTTAATGCAAAGGCCATTATGCCTGAGCAAATCCGTTTGTTAAAAATAGTAACTACTCAGCCGGGGCTATGCCCCGGACCCCGCCAAAGGGCTCTTGCCGT
>DGWW01000072.1 GCA_002395385.1 Myxococcales bacterium UBA4248 | reverse complement strand
TTCGCACCGTTCACTGGACGGTGCTCTTTTCGGCGCCTTGGAACCCATAATTTATTATTGTTTTTTCATCACTTTTTCATAACACCAGCCAACTTATCTCTCGATGGGGCCCCAACCCCATTTCACTCAAGCAATTGTATTTCTTGATCTTGCCATTCCCCATTCTTCGCTAAAAAAGTGAGCATCGTTAGATGCGAACAAATCCGTTTGTTAAAATAAACAGAATGGCCGGGTGAGTAGTAACCGACCGATGGGTGAGGATGATTTTCTCCCTCTCATGCGTTATTCATGGTAATAGGGGACTGGGGATGTACTTCGGATCCTTTTTAATCTTCTTGCAGGCTATTTAGACTCATGGACTTCAAATCGAATCCCATCATTCAAAAATCAATGCGCAGAGCAGGAATCATACTCTCTGTGGCCTTCGTGCTCGAAATTGCCATTTTTATCCTGCTGTCCTATCTGATCGGTTTTACCTATGTTTTTTGGATTACGATTGGCATTACCATGTTCGGTTATGCAATTCGTCCGTCCAAAAGTGTTTCTGCCCGGCGGTTGTCCGAGCCTTTTTCGCCTCGCAGGATGGCATCGACGTTGTTCATGATCCCGGGCTTTTTAACGGATATTGCCGCCGTTATCGTTTTGATCGGCCCGCTTCGTCGTTTTCTTTTTGCAAAGATCGTAAGCAAAATTCTGCCCGACATTTCTGGCATGCTCAATCCTTTCGGTGCCATGGGTGCCAATCCCTTGGGAGGCATGGGTGCCAATCCCTTTGCTGGACTAGATCCGAATCAACTCGGCAATTTTGGACTTGGCAATCCCGGTTTTGACCCCTCTTCGACGAATCCCTTCGAAGCCCGAAAGAAGCGTACTCGAAAGAAACATCATCATCGCGAGGAAGACATCATCGACATCGAAGTCGAAAAATCAGAGAATGGCAGTGATATCAAAGCAGAAGTCATTCGCCCAAAAGCCGAAAGCAATGCCCCCAAGGCATTGCCATCGGATATCATCGATGTATAGGGCCATCTTCCCGATTTTGGGGTAGGGGGCCAAGCCCCCTGCGGCGCTTTTGGTAGTAGAGACGTGCTGACCGCGCGTCTCTACTACCAATACGCGCCTACCCCCGATGCGGGGCTACTCGCCCCGCAACGCCCCGTATTCATTAAAAACGTCTGCGTCCGAATGGAATACAAATTCAAAAAGGCCCAGGAATGACATTCCCGGATCAATCTTCCGGTACGTCGAGACTGCTCTCACATTTGGTCTGTTTTGTGCTCTCTGAATTACAATCGGCAGGATCATCACAGCAGTATCTGCCATCGCCATCGCAATCCGTTTGGTTTATTAAACAAAGGGATGGCTTGTAATCCAACTCGCATATCCCTTCACAGTTTTCCTTTGAACAGCATTTATCCTTGAGTTCGCAATAGTATTTAAATTTAAATTGGGGTTTACATCGGTCGGAACATTCTCCGGTTGTTGTATCAAGCGTATAAGCAAGATCACACTTTGTGGCTACACATTTTCCAGATTCACATTTGCCCTTGAGCCAGCCTGCCATAGATGATACGCAATCGACATAAGGGTCTCCACATCGTTCAACCGTGTCCAGCTCGCATATATCTTTGCTGCCTTTTTTCTGATCATTATAAATATGATATCCGGTTTCACATTCGGTTGCTTTGCATTGATCATCTTCGCACACGGCCTGTTTCCAGCCCGCGTTTGCTGTGACGCAGTTTTTCGCTGAACATGTCGGAGTGGATATATCTTTTTCACATTTCGTGTGATCGGCATTGGCGATTGAGCCTTCATCGCATTGTCCGCATTGACACAGACCTGAATTACAAATACCTATGGCTTTGGATGAATCTTTTAAGCCTTTTAAACAGCTGTCCACACAATTCTCTCTAATATCTCCGCATTCCGTTGGTGAATCTGGTACACATGCGTCCTTTGCCTGATTTATATGATAATTGCTGGGGCATTCATAGGAACACAGCCCTTTGTTGCAGGTTCCGGAGGCTCCATTTATTTTGTTACAATCGCTATCTTTTATACAATCGCTTTCTACAAGTGTTGTTACGCATAAATGAGTTGATTCATCATATTTATATAATTTGTCACAGATATAATCACACTTACCATTTGATAAATTGCAAGTGCCGGTACCATGTGCAATCGTGCAGTCATCATTTGTTGTGCATTCTGGCTTTTGGGGAGGATTGGTGTTTAAAACACAAGTCGAACCATCAAGGGTATATCCCTCGTTACATGTATATTTGCATTTGCCCTCTGCCGCATCACAAGTGCCCTCACCATTGTCAATGGTACAATCATTATCACTTGTACATTCTGGATCCTGTGGAGGGTTGGTGTTTTGCAGAATACATTCATTCTCATGAATGATATACTCATCATCGCAGTATTCTATCATGCATTCGCCATTTTCACATTTGGCTGTGCCATGATCAACCAAGCATTTCAGTCTTCTTTCGCCGCAATGCTCGATGGTATCTTCTTCACAAAGACCGTCATTCTGGTGCCATCCGATTTTGCATTCGCTGCAATCTTCACCCTGATATTCTTCATTGCACACAGGAATACATTCTGTTTGTGAATGAGTGTCACATGTACACGTCCCTTTTTCGATGCAGGCAGGCTGCTGTACAATGGAGTCTTCTATCTTTTGGCAGGTTAATTTATCCAATGCGCTATTGTATGCTTTTTTATAACCATCGTTACATTTCAATTGACATTTTGAATTTTGGCATGTCGTTTCGCCATGATCATCTTTTTCACAAATGTTGCCACAGCTACCGCAATTCTCTGGATCTTTGGTGAGATCCTTGCAGGCATCTGAACAATCGGTTTCGGAATTTGGACATGCATCGACGCATTTTCCCAGGGAACATTTTTGATTATTTTCATAACAATTATTATTGGGACTGCCGCATGCTTCGACGGTATCTTGTATGCATTTACCCTGATATGGATAGGCGCCTACCTTGCATTCAGTTGCAATGCAATCGCCATTGACACATTCTCCATTGAGCCAATAGGGATCGCGTGTCGTGCAATTTTTTTGGCTATCTCCGCAGAGGTAAATCGTGTCATCAAGCTCTTTCAATGTACATGCACCCATCGCACAGCTGGCAATGATTGCTAAACTCAACGAAAAATGAATTTTACGCATGGTCAATCCCTCACATTACATTCCCAATGCCACGCATTTTTTAGCAGAATCATTGGGTGATGTCGAATTATGCGATACAGAATCTTGATAATTTCTAAAGACTCTGAATGTTCCTTATCCACCAGGCTTTGAGGATATCTCATACTCACATGTTTCAGAATATTCCTTTGGCTCTATCTGTCTCCAATTACGCATTACGCATTAAAAACGCGAAGGCCCCGGCTGAATCGTCACGGTGGAATTACACAGTCCATCGGCGGTGGTAAGTAATCCATTCGACTGTAATTAACCCCATGGCAATGAGTAGCGCCAAAACCCAGATGTATTGCGATGACGACGGCAGTTTCGACAAAAGCGTGAGCAGCCACGAGGTTTCTTCGTCCTCATCTTCGTCCATGAGGGTTGGTTTCATGTGAATTCTGCCCTGAATTGTGGCAGGCTGCCGCGAGAGGTTCGATTCGTTTTCGTTGGCAAAGTTGGCCGCAAATTCAAAAGTCTTTTCGGGCGATGAAATGCGGTAAAACCCCGAAGTTTCGCCATAGAAGCTCGCTGAATGATCGTAGACGGGCAGGTTTTGTGTCACTGTACCATCGGGACGTGTCACGTCGACATGTGAGGCATTGCCCGTAACGGCGATGTGCCATGCATTGCCCGTCGGAAATCCGCGCAATGGCTCACTATTTTCGTCCATGAGCCAATCGATGGCATTGATGAATAACACAGGCAGTGCCACGCGGAAGATCAAATCGCTTTCGACGAGGCTAAAACCGATGGCGAGCATTCGCTGGTTATCGGCATTTTTCGTGACCATGAGCGGGCCTTCGATGGCGCGCATGACGAGGTCGTCATTCTTTATGCCGGTAAAGACATTGGCGTGCGAAATATTGAGATTTTTAAGACTGAGCCAGCGCGAAATGGGATGCTTGGAATTGACGCGCTCTATGACAGGCGACTGGACTTCTTTCGATTTGAATGGCGAATTATTTGGGGCAGGATTGATCCATATCACGCGCCCCTGCCAGTCGCTCATGTCTGTATTGGGCAAATTGCGATAGGAATTGTCGAGAATTGCGATATCGTATTTCGCCGCCAGATTGGCCAAATCGATCTGATCGCCTTTTAAGATAGATGGATCGCCCGGTTTTATAAAAGAAACGCGGTAATTCTCGTTGAGCAGCAGTGCAGCTTCGAGATAGAGATTCCCGGGTGTGATGCATGCGATATTCGGTTTGGCATAGTCGGGAATTTTGGCATAGGCCACATCGTCGATAGGCATGGGATCGACGAGCGTGGGTGGATCGACAATTTCGAGTGTTGCTGCCATTCTGCTCGATTTGAGCGTCAGGTTGTCGTAGAGGCGGAGTTCGGATGAACCCGAGGCTATGGTCAACGTCTTTTCGACGATGGTTTCGTGTTCGCGTGTTGGCTCAAAAATGGGTTCGTCATCGGCGAGTGTCTGAATGGTGAGTTTTGCTGTCACAGGAACTTTGAAATCGTTGTGCGCACTAAAGAAAACCTCAAACCCCAGGCGATTGGCAATGTACCGGCGAACATTAAATGCGGTAATCGAAAGATTTCCAGAGGGATTACCATACGTAATTTGCTCGAAGGCGACATTTCGCGGCAATGTTTGGGAGAGTTCTTCGGCATTTTCAAATTGCCCGTCGGTGAACAGATAAATCTCGGGATTGTCGCGTTCTGCCGAAAGATGGACTGCCAGTTCGAGGGCTTTGGTCAGATCGAGGGTGGATGATTGCACCCGGAGTGTGGCGAGTGTTTTTTGCAATGCATCCTTGTCACTTTGGAAGGGGCCCGAAACGGCCGATACAATGCCCGATGCATTGATGATGATGGCACGATCGGTAGGCTTCATGCGATCGATGTGTTCGCGGGTATCCTGAATGGCACAATCAAAACGGGATTTGCAATCCTCACGGCCGCTGTCTGCAGCCATCGAAGCGCTCGTGTCGATGATAAAGACGGCATGACGACGTGCGCTGTTATCTTCTTCTTCTCGTGGATCCATGAGTGCGACAGCGATCAATGCAATGATGAGCATGCAGATCAGAAAACTGATGAATCGCTTGAGCCAGTCGTGAAACCGCCGATGGGACGACTTCTCGAGCACGTCGCGCCACAAACCGATATACGGAATGGCGACGGCGCGACGGCGCACGCGAAGCAGATAAAGTATCGCGATGATGACTGCCAATACAGCCAGTATTGGCAATAATGTCTGAGGTGTATAACCGTTAAAATTCATTTGAGGAATCCACCGGCTCTGAAGACTTTGAGTACAATTTCATCGAATGGAACATCTATGGGTGTTCTAAAATAGAGCATGTGACGCGACACGCAATAGGATTCCATCTTCAGACAGAGGGCATCAAAAGCCTTTTGGTATTTGGCGATGAGCTTGGGGGTCATGGTGATGTCGAGCCTTTCGCCGGTTTCTGAATCGACCAGCGAAAGATCGCCATAATTTTTGAGATTGAGTTCGTCATTGTCGACAATATGGACGACATACGTTTCGAATTGCTGGTAATGCAGGAAATTGAGCGCTTTTTCGTAACCTTCGGGATTGTAAAAATCGCTGAGGATGACGGCCACCCCCCGTCTTTTGTTTTGGCCTACGAATGATTTGAAGGCATCCTCGAAGTTAGTGGTACCATCGGTATTCAATTTCTCGAGGAATTGAAAGATTTTATAGATTTGTCCGCGCCCGCTGGTGAGGGGCAGACGATCGATGACATGCTCATTAAAAGCAGCATAACTGACGCGATCCTGATTGCACAGGCCGATAAAGCCAAGTGCTGCCGCCATTTTTTTTGCATAGTTCAATTTGGCATCGTCTTTAAAATGCATCGATCCCGAACAGTCGATGAGAAAATAGATGGCCAGATCTTCCTTTTCTTCGAACAGGCGGACGAGCAATTTTTCGGTACGTGCATACACGCGCCAGTCGAGCGCTCTGAAGTCATCCCCCGGCGCATAATTGCGGTGATCCGCAAACTCCATACCTGATGCCACTTTGCGGGTTTTGCGCTCGGCTCTGAGCTTCCCAGTGAAGACCTTTTTGGACATCACGTAGAGATATTCAATTTTCTTGAGAAATGCCTCATCGAAGAGTGTCATGATTAATTCGCAGTTTCCTTCGTATTCTTGATAATATCCTTAATAATATCGTCCGTTTGTATATTTTCGGCTTCGCCTTCGAAACTGAGGATCGTTCGATGGCGCAGTGCCGGGATTGCAGCAAAGCGGATATCGTCGTTCGAAACATTAAACCGGCCGTCGAAAATGGCGTGTATTTTAGCGGCTTTGATGACGGCCTGTGCACCACGTGGACCGGAACCTACGCGCACGTATTGTTTGACCATTTTGGTGGCACCTTCGAGTTCGGGGTGTGTACCGAGCATGATTTTGAGCGCATAATCCTGAACATGGGGTGCGATGGGCACTTCGGCAGCCAGTGTGCGCAAAGAGAGAATTTCCTCTTTGGTCATGACGACGCCAACTTTGGGAGATTTGCCTGCCGTTGTGCGATTGAGAATTTCGTGAAGCTCCTCTTTCTTGGGGAAAGGCACGTTAATTTTAAATAGGAATCGGTCGAGCTGTGCCTCTGGCAACGGATAAGTGCCTTCCATATCGAGTGGGTTCTGGGTAGCCATAACAAAGAAGGGAGCATCGAGTTGATAGGTCGTGTTGCCTACGGTGACACTTTTTTCCTGCATGGCTTCGAGCAATGCCGATTGCGTTTTGGGCGTGGCACGATTGATTTCGTCTGCAAGCAGAATGTTGGTAAAGATAGGGCCCTTTTGAAATTCAAATACTTTATTGCCCGCACCATCATCGACGATCATATTTGATCCCAAAATGTCGCTCGGCATCATATCGGGGGTGAATTGTACACGGCTGAATTTGCAGTCGATGGCTTCGGACAACGTGCGGACGAGCATGGTCTTTCCGAGCCCCGGCACGCCTTCGAGCAAAACCTGACCATCGGCCAGCAGGCATAAAATCACACCGTCAATCACCTCACGCTGGCCGACGATCATGCGCCCAATTTCATTGCGCAGCGTTGCTATTTTGGCCTGAAATGTTTCAACATCCTTTGCAATATCGCGTTCCATGTTCTTTCCTTTTTTGGAGTTATGTATTTAGAAGTCGTTTTATTTCTTATTTTTACAAACGGATTTGTTCGCAACTAACGTTGCTCACGAATTTTAAGATATAATTAACGCGAAGGCCGTTAGGCCTGAGCAAATCCGTTTGTTAATTAAAAAATCCTTCTTAACCACTATTGAGGCCGAATCATATCGAAATACTTTTCGACGTAATTTCGATATCCCTGCGGTACTTCTTCCGATTCGAGGACAGATTCGGCAGCCTTTTCGTAGGTTTGATAAACCTCTTTATAGGATTCGCTGGCAAAGCCCTTTTGACCGGCAGATTCGATAATTTCGCTCGTCGATTGCTGGCCGGTGTCCATGCCCGAGAGCTTTTCATCACGCAGATTGACATCCATCCGGGTGGCTTCGCCTTCGGAGGGATCATGGCCACCTTTGGTGGCTTCGGGATCGAGTGTGGGATCACCCATGCCATTTTCCTGGCCCAATTCCTGGCCTTGCTGCAACTCACCCTGAGGCTGCCCACTTTCTTGTTGTCCTTGTTGTCCTTGCTGTCCCTGCTGGTTTTGGTCACCCTGCTGGTCCTGTTGCTGGCCGCTGTCCTGCTGGCCTTCTTGCTGTGCTTGCTGTTGTTGAGCTTGTTGTTCGTTTTGGGCTTGCTGTTCCTGCTGTTGTTTATCCTGACCTTTGGCGCGATCCATAAAATCCTGCATTTTCTGCTCGCGCTCTTTGGATTCTTCGTCCGTCTGGTTTTGTTGTTGCTGCGCATCTTTGCGCATTTTGTCGGCCAGATCCTTCATTGCATCGCGCTGTTGCTGTGCTTTTTGCTGTTGTGCCGCATCCTGCAGCGCATCCTGTGCATTTGGCTCGCCCTGCTGTTGGCCTTGCTGCTGTTGGCCTTCTTGCTGTTGGCCTTGCTGCTGTTGGCCTTCTTGCTGTTCGCCCTGCTGTTGTTGGCCTTCTTGTTGCTCGCCCTGCTGTTGTTGGCCCTCTTTCTGTTCGCCCTGTTGGTTCTCCCCCTGTTGAGGCTGAGCTTCCTGCGGTTGCTTGCCTTGCTCGGTAGCATCCTCTTTGGGAATTTCCTTTTCCTGCTTATTTTCGGGGTTATCGGCGTTCTGTTCGGGATTTTCCTGTGCTTGTTTTTCGAGGTCCTCGGCCGTCTTATTCATGGCCTTGCTGAGCTTGTTCAGCGACTTGGAGACCTTGTCGTCGTTGGCTTTTTGCTGTTGTTTTTCGGCTTCCTTGAGTTTTTGAGCCGCATCTTTAAAGGCTTTTTTGTCCTCTTCGGAAAGCTTGCCGTTATCGAATTCATTCTTTAACCGGTCGACGAGGTCTTTATTTTTCTCGAGTGCTTCTTTGAGTTCGGGATCGGTCGGATCGAGGTTCTTCGCGAGATCACCAAACATTTTAGCGAGTTTTTCGAGTTTTTTCTTGTCGTTGGGATCAGCGCTGTCGAGGAGATCCTTGAGGATTTCGGCGGCCTTGTCGTAATCATTTTTTTCAAGCGCCTCGGCCAGTTCCTGCGTTTCGGGATCCTCTTTCATCTGGGTCATGGCTTCGATGGCTTCTTTGACTTTTTGATCGAAAGCCTTTTGCTCTTTGGTGGTATCGGCAGCATCGAGCTTGCGTTCGAGCTCAGCTAACCGGCGTTCAAATTCTTCATTCGAGATGCGTTGTGCTTTGACATCTTCGAGGAGTTTGGCAAATTCTTCGGCAGTCTCTTTGAGCTCGGGATCGTCGATTTCTTCGGCTTGTTTGACGAGTTCATCGATCTGATTCTGGCGCAGTTCCTGTGTGACCGTGTCCAGAATTAATGGCTGTGTTTCTGGGGCCTGTGCAATTTCTGGTGTTTCCTGTTTGTGATTTTCGATTTTAGATGTAACGCCAGACACCAAAGAAGGGATAAAAGCAATGAGTACGGCCGCAGCCGCCGAAATGGCCAGCCATTTGAGGTGTTCGGGTTTTTCGATGGGATAGGCATTTTTGAGGAAAGCCGCCTGTGTATCTTCAGAATCGATGCGTTTGAGCGTATCCTTGATCTGAAGCTTCATCCATTCGGTCTGGTTTTCCTGGTTCATGAAAGCCATGGCCGAAGAAAGACGCTCGCCAAAGTTGTTGGCTTTATCGATTTGCCGGGCAAGTTCGATATTTGAAGTCCGCCAGGGATAAGCCCATGCCAAAAGGGCGAGCCATGGCAATGCGGCGACAGCCCAGACCCAGGCGGGAATCTGAATGCCTGCGCGCAAAAATGCAGCAATGATGCCGCATATCAGTATGCATGCACCCGCAGCAATGGCGAGTTTTTTCACAATGCGCTGTACGAAATATTTTTTTCTTGCAGCGGCGATGTAGACATCCAGAGTCATGGTTTCCCTTCAAAAAAAGTATAGGCCGCGTATGCAATAGCGGCCTGCGCAAGGCGTATTCTGGCACAGCCAGAATAGCCTGCGCTACAAAAAAATGAGCAATGTGCAATAATCCGCATTCCGCATGATTACTCGATTTGCGGCGGGATATCCGTATCATTTGTCGCTACATTTGCATTGGGATTGTCGACATCGTAGAGCTGATCATCGAAAACTTCGAGGATTTTACCGCGTCGGATCAACAATCTGCCCTTGCCGCCGCGCTCGCCAGCGGTCAGTCGCCGCATCGAAATCGTGAGTTCGCGTGCATCCGAAAGTTTGACGCGGACGCCCTGAACATCGGTTTGAACGACGCGTGCGGCAGCCACAACCGTCCCGGGATCGAGGCCAATTGCGCGGTAGCCCTTGCCCGCCGTTTTGAGCACCGGCACGTCGATGAGCGGGAAAACGTTGGCGCGCGTGTTGTCCGAAATGAGGGATACAAAGCCTTCATCGCGAGTCACGGCGGTACTCATGACGGCATCACCCTCGTTGAGGCGCATGTAGATGCGTCCGCTCGACGTCGAAATGGTATTAAATTGTTCAAAGGCAATCCGGACGATTTGGCCGAATTTTGAAATCGCCGTGATATACCTGCCATCTTTGGATTCATTTTCGTCAGCTTCCATGAGATCGAGCAGGCTCTTGGATTTCTTTTGCGGTTCGGGGCACAGATATCTCGGGTCGTCGATAAATGCGCCGACGATCTGCTCGCCATCTTCGAGTTTGAACTGTGCCGCGATGGGGCTGCCATGCCCGGTTGTGGCGGGGACGTTGTCGACGAGCAGGGTGTAAGCCTTGCCCAACGATGAGAGCAAGACCAGCGGCGCACGCGTCGATCCATAGCGCACAAAGGCGACGGCATCGTTTTCTTTGGTGCGCGTCGAGGCGACATCCGAGAACGTCTTTTGGCGCTTAAAAAGCCCGGAACGCGTCACAATGACGTAACAATCTTCGTCGATGATGTAATTTTCGGGCGCGTAGGCGACGCTCAAATCCTGGCCGTCAAACTGCGTTCGACGTTCGTCACCGTACATTTTTTTGACGTGTTCGAGCTCGTCTCGAACGAGTTTCCAGCGTCGCGATTCGGATGCCAGAACGGCCTTGATGTGATTGGCTTCTTTTGTTTTGGCGGTCAACTCCGCTTCGATCTTGTCGATTTCGAGTTTTGCCAGGCGATACAAGCGCAGCTGCAAAATGGCTTCGGCCTGGACCTCGTCGAGCTCGAACCGCGCACAGAGTTTGTTCGAGGCATCCTGTTTGTCTTCGGCCTCGCGAATGATGGCAATGGCTTCGTCGAGCCCGTCGAACAGTTTGACATAGCCCTCCAGGATGTGGATGCGGTCGAGCAGCTGCTGCAACTGCCAGTTGAGTCTTTTGGTGACAATTTCGAGTCGGAAATCGAGAAAATACCGGATGACTTCCTTCAGACCGAGGCGCATGGGCTGGTAGGTCGGGTGATCGACGCCTTCTTTGCGCGGGCCGGGCACGATGCACGTCATGTTGACGTTAAACCGCGTCTGAAGTTCGGTATGCTTGAACAGATACGCCATGACGGCATTGGGATCGGCGCCATTCTTCAATTCGAGCACGAGCCGCACGACATCGGTCGATTCATCGCGCACGTCCGTCAAAAGCGGCAGTTTGTTCGATTCGATCAGGTCGGCAATGTCCTTGTGGACCTTGGCTTTGTTGACCTGATACGGAATATTGGTAATGACGATGCGCGAACGTTTGCCTTCGGTCTCGAGCGTATAATCGGCCTGAATATCGACGGGCCCGCGGCCTGTTTCGTACACTTTTTTGATGTCTTCGCGCGAGGTCAGAATGCGGCCGCCCGTCGGGAAATCGGGCCCGGGAATGTAATGGCACAGCTCCTCGAGCGTGATTTCGGGCTTGTCGATCATGGCGATGCAGCCGTCGAGCGCCTCGGTTAGGTTGTGCGGCGGAATATCGGTGGCCATGCCGACGGCAATGCCCTTCGAACCGTTGACGAGCAGCGCCGGAATCGAACTCGGCAGCACCGACGGTTCGCGCAATGTCCCCGAATAATTCGGCACAAATTCAACGATGTGTTCGTCGAGATCCTCGAGCATTGCAGCGGCAATCGGCTGCATGCGAGCCTCGGTATAACGCATGGCGGCGGCACTGTCGCCGTCCATCGAACCGAAATTGCCCTGACCATCGACAAACGGGTATCGCAGCGTAAACGGCTGCGCCAGTCGCACGAGCGCATCGTAAATCGCGCTGTCACCATGCGGATGGTAGCGCCCCATGACCTGACCGACGACTTGCGCGCTCTTTTGGTACTTGGCTTCGTGCGTCAGATGCATCTCGTGCATGCCGTACATGATGCGCCGCTGAACGGGCTTCATGCCGTCGCGCACATCGGGCAGCGCGCGGCTCGTAATGACGCTGAGCGCGTAGTTCAAATACCGCTGTTGCGCCGTCTGGTACAGCGAAACAGTTTCGATCGATACGGGATTAACGGGTGCGGGTTTCTTTTTCATGGTGACTCACAATGCGTTTGGCCATTGAATTTGACCAACAAAAAATCCGCTGTCATTTACCCGAATTTGCCTTTTTTGAAAAGGGGCGCTTTGCATGGTGGCCCGGCTATCTGCGATACGCCGGGCATTTCGGCGCTATTTGTGCACAGACGCGTCACGACACGTCTCTGCACAAATACGTGCCTTTGGCGCTCGCCTATGTGCTCGCCTGGCACGAGACGCGCAGACCGCGCGTCTCTGCCAGACTGTGCGCATACGGCTCGCGCGCCTGCGATATCATCTCCCGCAAATTACATTTCCGTCATGAAAGGATAAGTTTCGTATTCTTCGAAAGATACTTCCTTATTTTCGATGATGATGTTTGTATCTTTATATTGTGCTGGCATTTGTATAAATACAATCGAATGGGAAACAGAATCATCCATGGCTGGCGCACGGATGACATCGAATTTGATGTTGCCGTCTTTACAGAGTTGCGGAATGTTGAATTTGAATCCGCTAACAGACCTAAAACCGATATATACAGAATTGACAATATTATCCGTATAATGAATTGAGGCTAATTCATTTTTAATATTATCATTAAGTTTGTATGTTTGAACAAATGCATCGGCTTCTTCTATAGAATCGATCACTTTTGTCCAGGATTCTTTCGAGAGGGAATAGTCGTTACTTTCCATTTCGAGTGGAACGTAATAATTACCGAGATCGGATATAAAGAGCAATTTGGCATCGTTTATCGGATTGCAATTGGCATCCTCAGGCGAGGGGGCGATAGAATGATTTTCGGGCTGCGTTTTATCATCCATTGGATCGGTTTTGTCCTTATCCTCGTCGTTTGCAGGTTTCTCATTATCTGAAGCTTGATTGTCCTGGTTATCCTGGTTATCAGCATCCTGAGCATTACCGGGGGAATTCCCTGAATCGTCAGGTGGATTGTTGCCTTTCTGATCAGTGGCAGGCTCGCCCTGATGATTATCGGAAGGTACGACCGTATCATCCGCTTTTTGTTCGTTGCTGGTGTCGGATTGTGAATTCTGTGCCTCTTGCTGAGCATTGGCGAGTGAGCTGTTTTGGGAAATCAGATTTGAAGAATCTTCGTCACTGCTGTTGCAGCCGAACAAAAGGGCAGAGAGAGCGATTGTTGTCAAAAATATATAACGCATAATTCCTCCTATTAAAATAATTTCACACGACCCCTCTATAAATTCTATCTATTTTTTTTTTAAGTCAAACTATTATTAGTTATTATGTAACTACTCAGCCGGGGGCTGGTTTTGTTTTTACAAACGGATTTGATCAGGCCTAACGGCCTTCGCGATTCCAATTCGGAATTCGGAATGCGGAATGCGGAATTGAGACGTATATTGCGATAAGCCGTTACTTAAAGTAGAAATTATTCCATTCTTTAGGTAATTTCTTAAGAATGCAACATTAATTCCAATTCCGCATTGACAGAGTGAGCATCGTTAGATGCGAACAAATCCGTTTGTTAAAATAAAAAGAAAGGCGGCTGAGTAGTAACGTTACTACTCAGTCAGGGAAAGAACGCCGTAGGCGTTCAATATTAATAGCCCCCGGCAACGTGGGGTGGGCCCCCCTCGAGAATTCATTCGATACTGTTTTACAACTTAAATTGACGCGCGCGTCATTAATATATGTACCTATTTTGGTATTAGGCAGTTCGGCATGCCTGTGATGTGAGTCCCGGCTGAGTCGTCACTTCTCTTCTTTGAGTCAGACAAAAATCCCTCGCCATACATGTAAAAGCGAGTTATGGTGTGATGAAGATGAGCATGCAAGGGAGCAGGCTTCCTTGTTGGCATGAGTGGGAGGTACATCCAATGGGTATCTATATTAATCCAGGCAATAAAGCGTTTCGGGTAAAGCGGAACGACAAATACGTGGACAAAACCGGTCTGATTGGCGTGATCAATAAGACCATTGGGAAGAGAAACAAGCTCAGCTGCATCAGTCGGCCGCGGCGATTTGGCAAGTCGTATGCTGCGCAGATGCTGTGCGCCTATTATTGTGTGGATTGCGATTCGGCGCCTTTGTTCGACGACCTTGAGATTGCGCAGAATGAAACTTATCGGGTGCATCTGAATCAATATAACGTCCTTTATCTCGATGTTTCGGGGTTTATCGGCGAAGCTGGCGCTCGCGGAATGCTTGACGCGATTATAGAAAATGTTTCATCAGAGATTCATGATGTGTTTCCCGAAATAAAAGGAGCAAAGACACTTGGAAGTCTGCTCAACAGTTGTGTCGAGGCAAGTGGCCGGCAGTTTGTCGCCATCATCGACGAATGGGACACGCCGATTCGGGACAAGGCATTCAATGAAGAGATGCAGAAAGCCTATCTGGAATTTTTGCGCGGTCTCTTTAAAAACAGCCAAGTTACCGACAAAGTCTTTGCGGCGGCCTATATGACGGGCATACTTCCGATTAAAAAAGACGGCAGCCAGTCGGCCATTTCGGAATTCAGGGAATATACGATTCTAAATCCCGGCCCGTTTGCGCCTTGTGTGGGATTTACTAAGGATGAAGTGCAACAGTTATGCGATGAATTTCATGTTGATCTTAATAAAATGAAATTCTGGTATGATGGATATACCTTAAAGAACGTCGGTTCTGTTTATAATCCCAACTCCGTCATGCAGGCGATTGAAACGGGTGAATTTCGATCCTATTGGGTGGCATCTTCCGATCCCACGAGTCTGTTGGAATATCTCAATCTCGACAAGGAAGGGCTAGGCAAATCGCTTGTCGATTTGATGGTCGGCAAGGAAGTGCCGATGAATCCAAGGCGATTCCGGAATGACCCATCCTATTTGACCAATGAGGACGATGTTTTGACGCTTTTAACGCACTACGGGTATCTCTCTTATGACGAAGAACGCGGCACGGTACGCATCCCAAACGAAGAAATCCGCATGGAATATGGTGATTCCGTCCATGATATCACCCATGTCGAGACGATTCAGCGTGTCAAACGCAGCGTGCAGTTGATGAAAGATACATCCGATATGAAAGCGGATGCCGTCGCAGCCGAATTACAAAAAGTCCACACCGAAGAATGTAATCCTCGCCATTATAATCATGAACAATCTTTGCGTGGTACCATCAAACTCGCCTATTTCGCCTATCGCGATGAATATATACAACTCGAGGAACTCGCCGGTGGCACGGGATACGCTGATATCGTTTATTTACCCAAGAAAAATTCGGAATACCCTGCGCTTGTGATAGAATTAAAAGCATTGGATAAAAAACATCCTGAGCGCAATGCCGAGGGCGCAATTGCGCAGATTAAACAAAATAACTATCCCCAAATAATACAAAATTATACAAAAGAAATATTATTGGTCGGGATTAGTTATGACAAGGACGATCCCGAAAAGAAGCATACGTGCCAGATTGAAATTTGGGGAGATGTGGAGGATTGGTAGAATGTTTAAGCCCGAATGGGCTAAACCGTCAGTACAATAGCCACACTCGTCAAACAGAGCCTTGTTTTAAGCAGTTATGCGCAGGCGTATGGCCGCTGTGCGGCCATAGCCGGCGCGGCCGGTGCGTATCGCGCAAGCGATAGCAAGGCCCACGAGTTACTAATCAGCCGGGGCTCTGCCCCGGACCCCGCCAAGGGCCTGAGGCCCTTGGAACCCACAATCATTTTAAGTTTTGTCTTATCTTTTCCTTTTCACAAACCATAACGAACGATCACTCGATGGGGCCCCTCCCCCATCTCTCTAAAGTATTGATTTTAAAAATCATGTCCACAACAATAATAATATGCCTCTATTAAATGCGGTGGCCCTGACTCGTACGCAATGACTAGTCATCGGGATGAAAATCGGGTAATCTCTGTTCATTTTGGGGGGATGAATTATCGTAGAGGTAAATATGTCGCGTACGGAGATAGAGTTTCCGAGTTTGCCCAATGCACGGCTGCTTTATGGCATGCGCGAGGGCAATCTTCGCTTTTTGGAATCGGAATTGAATTTGGAAATCAAGACTCAGGGCAATCTCGTGAGCCTGACGGGCGGGAGTGCCGATCTTGAGTGTGCCCGGAAGATTTTGGTGGCACTTTACGAAGAAGCCAAGACCAATCGGGATATTACGGTTGCTGATTTTTCGGAGCAGCTCGAGGCCATGCGAGGCGGAGAGTCTGCCGGATTGGCCGGTGTGGTCTGTATGACGAGCGATCATCGCGCGATTCGTGCAAAGACCGAAAATCAAAAGCGATATGTTCAGGCCATTCGTTCGGACGACATCGTTTTTGGCGTCGGTCCGGCGGGGACGGGCAAGACCTATCTCGCCATGGCACTTGCCGTGGATGCCCTGATGCGCAAGAAAGTGAAGCGCATTGTCCTTGTGCGCCCTGCGGTAGAAGCCGGTGAGCGTCTTGGATTTTTGCCTGGTGACATGGCCGAAAAGGTCAATCCCTATCTAAGACCCTTGTTTGATGCGCTTTACGATATGGTCGATGTCGATCGTGCGCAGCACTGGATGAGCCAGGGCGCCATCGAGGTTGCACCGCTCGCGTTTATGCGTGGACGAACACTCAACAGTTCTTTTATCATTCTCGATGAGGCGCAAAATTCGACGCAGGAACAAATGAAGATGTTCCTCACACGATTGGGCTTCGGTTCAAAAGCGGTCATTACCGGTGATTTGACGCAGACCGATCTCGTTGGCGACGTGCGTTCCGGATTGGCTCAGGCCGTAGAAATCCTCGACAATGTTGAAGGTATTTCTGTGATTCGGCTTTCGGATCGCGATATTGTTCGTCATCCTCTCGTGCAGAAAATTGTACTCGCCTACGAACGTGCGCAGAAAGCAGGATAATTAAGGTAAAAAGCGATATGGATGAACATCGCCAGCGTGAATCGCTCAGTTTTGAAAAAATAAGCAAGAAAAAGCCCAGGAGCAAGTATCTGACCTGGAGTCTGAACAATCCTCTTTTGGTAGGGGCATATATTGCTTTGGTCATTGTCTGCTCGGTGCTCGTCATCGGCGGGAATGTCGGATCTCAGCCGGGTACCATTGATAAAGCGGATATTGGCACCATTGCGGCGCACGATTACAAGTCCCCGAGGGATTTTACGTTTAAGAGTGTCGACCGTGCTGCGACGGAAAAAATCCGACAGGAAAGGGTTTCGGCAGTACTGCCAATCTATCGCTGGGATACTGGCTATCACGATACTGTTCTGGCACGCATACACAAAGCATTTGAGCAAATGCGCGAGGGTGCGTCTATCGAACTGGAACGTTTGAAAAAAACGCGTGCCCCAAGAGAAAATGAAAGTGATTTTACGCAGATATCTCCCGAAAGACAGGCCTGGGCAGACACGTTGATGCAATTGTTTGGCGGGGAGGAGGTCTTTGAGGATTTTGTCTCCACACGAGAGCTGACTGAGGACGAAATTGCGAGTGGCCTGAAATTATGGAGCAGTGAGCATAAGAGCATTTTTGTCAATGCGATTGGCTATGATATTGGCGAGGATGCTTATCAATGGCTGGTGACCGAACAGTTTTCGGAGTTTATCGAAGAGGGGCTGCTGCAGGAGTTTGATACGGTACTGGGGCAGATGATCGTTGCCTCGCGAGATTCGCTCGACACCATCGAGAGCTTTACCGTCTATGATTCGAATGGCAAACGCGATGTTTCGGATAAAACCAAAGTCACGTCACAGGCGGATGCAGAAGAACGCCTGACACGCCTGATAAAAATGCGTTTTTCGCAAATCCCCGAAAATATCGTGGATTATTTTAAGCAGTTTGTAAGGCCAAACCTGGAATTCGACGAAACGGCAACGCACCGTGAAAAACAGAATATCAGCGATACAACTGCAGAACTGCTCATTCTCGAGGAGTATAAAAAAGGTCAGACAATCGTTGCCCGCGGTAATCCCATCGAGCCGAAGCATTATGAAGTCTTTGAACAGGTTCAGCGACAGGGGGATTATGAGAATCGCCATGGTTATTGGGTAGCTTTGGGGATTGTTGCAATAATCCTGCTTTTTATGTGCTGGCGATCCATTGTGGCAGAAACCGCAAAACGCCAGAAGATGCGCGATGTCGTCTATTTGGCGACGAGTGTTTTCATGTATACCATTTTTTTGCGTTTGAGCGTCTTGCTGTGCAATGTGCTCGATACGGTGTATCATTGGCCATATTCACTTTTGCTGATATTCCCGTTTGCATGTGCACCGATGCTTTTGCGTGTTGTTATAAACCGTTATTATGCTTATCTTTTTGCAGTATGTTCGGTGGTTTTGACGGGGCTCATTGTCGAGGACGGCATGGTGCTGACGTATGCCATTGTGAGCAGTATGGCCGGCTGTCTGCTTATGGTTCGCCCCAAACGCAGCAATGTGATTTTTAAGCGTGGATTGCTCATGGGAGGGATTTCTGCGCTGATGTCGCTCGGAATTTATTTGTTCCGTGGGACCAATATGACAGAATTTGATTATTGTGTTGTATTTATGCTTGGCTTGGGGAGCGGCTTGCTTGCGACAGGTGTGCTCATGATAGGATTGCCCGTTGCCGAAAGTATATTTGGGTATGTGACCTCGAATAAGCTGCTTGAACTTTCGAATCTTGAACATCCGGCGCTGAAAACGCTTTTTATCGAGGCTCCAGGTACTTATCAGCATTCGATTATGGTCGGATCGCTCAATGAGGCTGCAGCAGAGGCCATCGGGGCCAATGCCGTTCTTGCGCGAGTCGGCGGGTACTATCATGATATCGGCAAAGTCAAGAACGCTCAGTATTTTGCAGAGAATCAACGTGGCGATAACCCCCATAACAGGCTCAAACCCAACATGAGTGCGTTGATCTTAAAGGCCCATGAACGCGATGGGCTTGAGATTGCAAAAAAATACAAACTGCCTCAGGATATCATGGATTTTATAGCAACCCATCATGGTACCAGCCGCATTGAGTATTTTTATCAGCGTGCAAAGGAACAGCAGGAACGCGTACACGAGGAAGATTACCGATATCCCGGCCCACGTCCGCAGACACGTGAAACGGGGATCTGTATGGTTTCGGACAGCGTCGAAGCGGCTGTACGTTCCTTGCCCGACAAAAGCCCCGATAAAATTCTCGTCCTCGTTCGCAAACTCATCAACAGCAAATTTGCAGATGGCCAGTTTGACGAATGCGATCTGACCCTGCGCGATCTGAATGATATTGCCAATGCATTGCTCGGTATTTTGAATGCATTTTACCATCATCGTCCTGAATATCCAGACCAGAAAAAAGAGCGTGAAAAACTCGAAGCAGAAAAACGTGAAAAATTAGAAGCAGAAAAGAAAGCACTCGAAGCTTCGAATGATAAACAGGATGAGAGTGGCAAATCTTCGAGTGAAAAGAATGAACAGGCTCCAGAATTGGTCAATACTCCAAAGAAAAATGACAAGACCGCCGAAAATAAATCTTCTTTAAAAAATGAAAAAGTTGATAAAGATGACAAATCTATAAAAGATAAGAGTGATAAAACGGATAAATCTTCAAAAGATAAATCTGATAATAAAGATAAGAATGATAAAACGGATAAATCTTCAAAAGATAAATCTGATAATAAAGATAAGAATGATAAGACGGATAAATCTTCAAAAGATAAATCTGATAATAAAGAAGATAAAAACGCTAAGGAAGATAGAACTAAGGCAGATACGAAAGAAGATAAAAAAGAAAAGTCCGGCAAGGAAGATAAATCGGCAAAAGTAAAGCCTGACAAATCCGATATGAATGCGGATAATGAAATGAATGTCAAAATGGATAAAGCTGCAGGCCAGGAGAAGTCATCCGGTAAAGATGATAAATCTGTTGAAGATAAAACTTCCAAAGAACGGGCATCGAAAGAAAACGCTTCTGTATCCAAGGTCGAACGTACTCCTGACACAGCCGGTGCAGTATTGCAATCGGAATTATCATCTCAGGATACGAAAGAGAATGCAGATACGATGAATGAGCGGGATGAAATGGTCGAAACTGCGGAAGCCAACGAGCTGCTCAAAGAATCTCCCGAGGAAATTGCGGATGATACAGGGGTTGACAAAGATGCTCCGTCGCCGGCCCCCATTCAGGATACGTATGAACTGACATTTTCGAGTCAGGTCGATGTATTTAAGAAAACATGATGAATTATGGTAACTGTTCAGCTCTGGAGTAGTTACTGCTCAGCCGGGGCACTGCCCCGGACCCCGCCAAAGGGCTTTCTGTTTTCAATATTCAATGCGCTTCGTTTCCTGCGCCACCTCACCCCTTTGTCACTTCGTGACATTTCCCCTCTCCATGAATGGCGAGGGGAAACTGTATGTGGCATTTGATTTGCTCTCGGTGCCCTCAATTCGC
>DGWW01000259.1 GCA_002395385.1 Myxococcales bacterium UBA4248 | reverse complement strand
TTAGCAGTTAGCAGTTAGCAATGAGCAGTTAGCAGTTAGCAGTTAGCAGTTAGCAGTTAGCAGTTAGCAGTTAGCTAATGGGGGCATTCTCGATGTTATTCCTAAAGAATGGAGTTTTTTAGCTTTAGAGAGATTTTGGGGGCTTGCATCCCAATTCCGCATTCCGCATTCCGCATTCCGAATTAGTCAGAACTGCCCTTTAGTTTTGCATTCCTTGTTCATTGTTCTCGAATCCCGCCATTTTCAGCAGGGTCATCATAGAATCTTTGTCGGTTTGTGCCCACAATTTTTCGAGCTCGTCACGCGGTGTCCATTCGTCGGAGCGCTCCTGCATGGGAAGTTCGCGGCCGAAGGCACCAGTTGGCACATAACGCACCAAAAATTCAAGTTGTTTTAAGAGAAAAGTCTGGTTTCTTGCCATGTTTTTCTCGGAAATACCATAGGCTTCGATCGTATAGGCAACGAGCTTTTTGAGCATATCGAGTCTTTCCTCAGATGAGGGATCCATACTCGTATGTGTTGCAATTTCCTTAAAAATCCAGGGTTTGAGCAGTGCACCTCGGGCAATGGCAAAACCAGCGCATGCGCTCGTTTCCTGCTTGGCAAGGACATCGCTGCCGTGTGCGAGATCGCCGCATCCGATGATGGGCACATCGCTGTTTTGCGCAATCGATTCGATGAGCTCCCAGTCACAATTGCCGCGATATTGGGCAGCTTTGGTTCTGCCATGGATAAAAATGGCGTCAATGCCCGCTTTTTGTGCGATGTCCGCGACTTCCTGTGCGACGTTGTCGTCGGCTTCAAACCCTTTGCGGATCTTGAGAGACAGTGGAATCGATATGGCATCGCGAATTGCAGAAATAATGTCACCAATGGTTGACGGCCGTTTGAGCATAATGGCGCCGCCACCGTGGGAAATGACCGACTGATGCGGGCATGCACAGTTAAAATCGACAAAATCCGCACCAAATTTCTCAGCCAGTTTTGCTGCTTTGACGAGATGATTCGGGTTGTTGCCCACAATTTGTGCGCCGAAAATCTTTTCATGGGGATCGCGCCGAATCAGGATTAAATCCTGTTTCCCGCCGTTGGCAACGTATTTGGCAATGGCCATTTCACCGATCGTTGCATGTGCGCCATATTCGGTGACTAGCCTGCGAAAAGGTCGGTTCGCAACATTGGTGACCGATCCCATAAAATATCTTGCCCCGAGAAAGGCTTTGTCTTTCATATAGATGTCCTTCGTTTGGTTCCCCGGCTATCTGCGGTACGCCGGGGACCTGCGCTATCTACGATACGCGCAGGTAATTATTATGGATGTCCTTCGTTTGGTTCCCCGGCTATCTGCGATACGCCGGGGACCTGCGCTATCTGCGATACGCGCAGGTAATTACAATGTTCTGCGATCCAAAAGGGATCGGCCCAGGGTCGCTTTATCGGCGTATTCCAGCTGTGCCCCCATGGGTAGGCCCGATGCAATGCGGCTGAGCGTGATGCCTAATGGCTCGATGAGTCGTTTGAGGTAGGCTGCGGTGGCTTCGCCTTCGATAGAGGGATTCATCGCTAAAATGATTTCTGTAAATGAGCTTTCGGTTAGTCGTGCCATCAGTTCACGGATCTTCAAATCGTTGGGAGTGATGCCTTCGAGCGGCGAAATCGCACCATGAAGCACGTGGAATCTCCCGTGAAATTCCCGCGTGGCTTCGATGGCGATCAAATCCTGTGGGGATTCGACCACACACAGAACATTTTCATCGCGAACTGGTTTGGAACAACGTTCACATGGAGAATTCTCGCATAAGTTCTGGCATGTCTCACAAAAACGAATGCGCTCTTTTGCCGAAA
This sequence comes from Myxococcales bacterium UBA4248, assembly GCA_002395385.1. Taxonomy (GTDB): domain Bacteria; phylum Myxococcota_A; class Bradymonadia; order UBA4248; family UBA4248; genus UBA4248. Next base: position 10,423 of record DGWW01000259.1, on the reverse strand, counting down.
GAATGGCGTCCGCCAGTTCCTGCGATACTTCTTCGGGCTGCCGGACGAGATAAAATGCAAGGCGTGTTGCTGATTTTCTGCCGATACCTGGCAGCTTGGCAAAGGCGTCTATAAGATCCTGTAATGCTTTGGTTTGCATGGGGTATTCACTATTTTCTGCTTTCCCGAGCCGAGCGCGCATCAGGCACACTCGGTTATGGATTACGAATGATACGCCCCTGCGGGGCGTGACGATTTTTATTCACTATTCTCTTTTTTCCCGCATTTCATTGCTGCGGCAATCACATCCTGCGGGCGAGGTGTGCGTTTGAATGTAACAATTTCAATGGGGAAATCTGAGAGTTTCCGTTTGTCCATCTTTAATTTGTCACTTAAAACGAGAATGAGATTTCCCGGTGAATGGTGTAGATTTTTTAGGCGCCGATTGAGGTAATCTGCTCGCCAAAGTCCTATGACTTCGACATGGGCTATGATTCCGGTACTTTTATTTCTGATCGTGAAATCGGGAATCCAGACACTTTGTGGGCCAAGCTGAAGAATGGGATAGTCGTGCGTAATTTCCCAGAGTGGATTCACTTCGGGGATGCGTTTTTCGAGTTGCTCTGCTTCTTCTGAAGGGCGTTGTAGCAGATGGATTGGTGGTGCTTCGAAATCATCCGGTTTGAGCTGCCAGGTGCATTTTTTCCCTTCGAGCTCGAGATCTGCCGTCGCATGCCAGGCCGAAAATAAATAGAGCGTTGGCAAAAACATCGCCAGAGAGGAGGCATATTTTTGAGGCTGCGGCAAAACAGATGAAGGCCCATCGATGGCAAATTGCCAGAAACTATCGGCTATGGGCTGAGCTTCAAACAGGAGGTTAAAAAAACGCAGACTCTGAAACAGTTTTCTCAGGGATTGAGATGGCCCATTGCCAATATCAATTGTATATGTCACCTTTGTGGCATAGAGGAGCAGGGATTTGGCTAACGTCAGGTTGTATTCTGCTATGAGTTCATCGGGGGCGATATCTTCAAAAGAGAGTATTTTTCGCTCATTGCGCAGATCAGAATACAAATGCTCATCAATCTGGGATTCAGAGATGTGAAATTTATCGGCAGTTTGTTTTAGAATCTCGTCGCGCCAGTTCATTTGCGAAAAAGTCCTGGCATCCAACAGAGCTGCCTGTTTGAACAATTCTTCCCTTAAAACAACAGGATCAATGTCACAGGTTTCATCGAACGTTAGCCGTGATTCCAAAATATGAATGAATCCCCGAATGAGTCTGTGTCGCTGACTGGATTGGCAAAGTGGTTCCAGACTTTCGTTTAAATCCCCATAGCTGGCATCCGGACAAAACCGAAAGCAATCCAGTAATTGCTCGGCGATTTGTACAACACTCGCTGTTTTTTTGATGTACTGTGGCGATGCATTGGGGCCGTCAATACGAAAGCGCTGTAAATCCTTGGGAAGAAGAGGCATTTTGAATTTGCAAACTCAAGTGAGTTTTCTAAAGTATAGAGAGAATGACGTTCTTAATGAGCAATGTGCAATGTGCAATTGGTATGCAAAACTCAAGTGCGACTCTAAAGCTAAAAAACTCCATTCTTTAGGATAATCATTGAGAATACCCTAATTGCTAATTGCACATTGCTAATTGCACATTGCTAATCGCACATTGCTAATTGTTACTGCATTGATAATCGCGTGAAGCCTTGTAATATGGATTGTCTGGTGCAAGTTCGACGAGACGCGTATAGGTGGCACAGGCTTTTTGAGGATCCTGAACATGAACCTCATAGAGTTTGGCCATGTATTGAATGGATTGCTCAGTGAGCTGACATTTGTTTGCGTCGGCTTTTTCATAATGTGAAACAGCATCTGCAAAATCATGATGGGCATAGAGTGCATCAGCATAGGCTAAGAGGACATTGCACGTATTTGGGGCCAGATCGTTGGCCGATTTGGCAGCCTCAAGTGCGCGGTCTACATCGAGAAAACTCAGCAATATGGCCGATTTGTACACCATGGGATCTGCCGATTTGGGATGATGTTCGATTGCCTGGTTGAGTTTGTTGAGTGCCTCATTGTCTTTGTTCTGTTCATGCAAAATGCGGGCGGAAATCAAGAGCCCATCAAGATTTTGTGGATCTTTTTCGATAGCCGCATTGGCATAGAGCAATGCTTCATTCCATTTTTTTTGCTGCATTGCGATTTGAGCAAGTGCCAGAAAGGCTTCGATACTTTCCGGTGATTTGGTGTCTTTATCGATTATTTGATGAGCCAGTAATTCTGTCTTTTCAACATCATTTTGTGCGAGACTTTGACGTAAAGAAGCCAATTCTTCAGAAATCTGGGGCGATTCGGTGGGGACTTCGATTGCGTGTGCAGGCTCTGGAGCTTTTTGTTCAGAGATCGTTGGCTGTTTGGGTACTTCGGGCGACGGAGCACTTTGGGTTGAAGCGCATCCGAAGGTGAAAACACATCCCACGATGATGGCACCCCAAAAAATGTCATTTAAAGAATGTGTGAAATTAATCTTCATTTTCTGGTTCATCTTCATCAAATCTCCGGAGCAGCTCATTTTCGATATCGGCAGCAAGTATGGCTGTTGAGTCATTGCTATTTTCGTCTGGTGTTTCTGTGTCTGGGGCTATTTCATGAGAGGGAGGGGCGGGAGATTGCGCTTTTGGTTGGGTGATTTGAGCGATGAGTGAGGCAAGCTGTCGATCAGAAAGTGGCTGTTGAGCCATCTGATGCCAGTAGGTTTTAGCATTCAGGCGCTTCCAGAATTCAGCATCATCCACCGGGCATGGGGCTATATAAGTCATTGAATTGCGCGTTATACCGATGACACAGCCATGACCGTCATGTTCGACGAGTGCCAGACGTTGTGCAGGTGAAATACGAACCATGCTGCGAACGACGAGACCGTTTGCTGAACATCGTTTTCGTGCTTGTATCCCCGGTAAAATAAAAATGATGAAGGATGCAAGGAACGAAATTAATCCCAAAACGAGCATGGTGATGCTTATCGTCGAAAAGACAGTCGATTCAACTTCGACTTTTTTGACGATCGGCGTTGGGGTGAACTGTGTGTCGAGAATATTGGGCGTGGATGGAATGATTGTATTTTCCGGTTCTGAAGGCGGTGGCGTCTGTTGAATGACTGGTGCATGCAGGCGTTCATCCTCTTCCTCTTCCGGTGTTCCATTGGGATCAGAATTGGCTTCCGGTATGGTCAAATCCGAACCAGGATGGTCTGGAAACTCCGCATCCGGACTTGGAATTCCCGCTAATGCAGAATCCTCGGGCAAAGTCGGTTCTGTTGGGGTCGGCATTGGCTGAGGGGCGTCGAAAATACTTCCCGTCGATGGTATTTCATCCTTGGGCGGTACATTGTTCTGGATTTGTTCCGCCATGGCTGCATGTTCGACATCAATTTCACCATCCTCATCATTTAAAATGGGAACGGGAATATCCGGTGACGTTTCAACTTCTAAAAGTCGGGCCGTGAATTCACCCGTATTCTTGTCCAGCACTGCTTCATAGACATGTTGCCCCCTCTGGTATCGCAGCATCGTGAGTTTTCTGCCAGTGCCTACGCGATAGACATATCGGTCGCCTGTTCGCGAGAGCCTGAAATCAAATAGTTTCCCTATGCTTTGCATAGCCAGACGTGCGGAATTACCCTCGACTTTTTCGCGTTTTAATGCTGTCACGAGTAACTCGCCTTTGGCGAGTTCTCCCGATATCTCACCACTTGAGGGACGCATGATTGCTTCGGCAGACTGGGGTGCCTGGGCGTAGACAGTCGCCGAAAACGTTGCGGCCACAAAAGTGGCACACAGGAGTGTCACAATGGGGATGAATCGAAAGCAAATCATGCGATGAATGAAATCATGCAGAGATCGAAGCATAACATCTCTAAAATAGGCATTCTGAATTGAAAAAGTGTACATTGCGCACTGCGCATGCCTGAAATGAATTCAGGCCTCTGCTTTCATATCACTTAATCACAAAATCGACGATCAGAAATTGTTCATGTCTCAAGACCAACAACACGAAATACAGGCTGTACCTGAGTTTAATGACAATCAAATGGTACAATCCGTTCAAAATGACGGGCAGTCCGCATCGGACACAACAACGGAGAACACATGTCAAGATCAGGCTTACGATACTCAATTACATGAGAACCCAAAAAAGAGCATTCAAAAGGGATTTGTCTGGATTGGATTCGCTTCTATTCTGTCTCAAATTCTGGATGCTGCGGCGATGGTTGTCGCCATGATTTTTTTGACGACTCAGGAAATAGGGTTGATGACTTTGGCACTTTCATTAACCGCCATCCTCGAGGCGTTTAATTCTCTCGGAACCAATCAGGCACTCTTGCAGGACAATGCGCTCACGCGAGAGGAAACACACAGCGTCTTCTGGTTCGCGTCTGGATCTGGAATCGCTCTGTACCTGATTGCTTTGCCTCTCGTCTGGCCATTGGCACATTTCTACGAGTCTGCCGCACTCGTCCCTCTGTTTTTGGTCGTTCTCATCAAGATGCCGCTCGTGAGTTTTGCTTCGATCCCGCTGCAGCTCATCAACCGGCGGTTCGAGTATAAAAAAATCAGTGCCATCAACACGCTGACGACACTCGTATGCAATATCCTCAAAATAACCCTTGTCATACTTGGGTGTGGTGCCTGGTCTTTCGTCATTCCCAATGTCTGCTTTGGGGCAGGAACGCTCATCGGTGCATTTCTGTTGTCACGCTATCGTCCCGTGTTCCATTTTAAGTGGTCCGAATGCAAACGGTTTATCAAATATGGTGCCAAATTCTGCGTAGGCAATGCATTCGATCAGCTCGTCAAGAATCTTCACTTTTTTATTGTCGGTAAATTCCTGGGCGAGGGAACGCTCGGCATATACAAAATCGCCTATGAAGTCGCCATGACACCCGCCCTGGCGCTTTACTATGTCGTCGGCAAAAGCTCATTTCCCATCTTTTCTCGCCTGCAGGATAAGCGTGCTGAACTTTCGGAACTCTTCAAATGGAACCAGCGAAACATCTCGATTTTTGCCGCGATTCCCTGTGTGTTCCTGTTGTTTTGTTCCGCTGATATCTTTAATTTCCTCCCCAACAAAGACTGGAACGGAGCCGCCCCCATCATTCCATTTGCACTGACACTCGCCTATATTCGGTCGATTGCCCAGACTTATCCCGATCTTTACCGTGCCTGCGGACACCCGGAATACCCCATCTACGTATCCGGGGCAGAGTGCGTACTCGTTCTGGTGCTCTGTTCTTCGATTCTGTTCTTCTTCCCGCAAACAGGCATTCCCGGCATGCTCAGCGTCTGGATTGGCATCCTTTTGGTCATATTTATGATCCATCGGCAATTGCGCAAAAGATTTGTCGATGTGACTGTCCTTGGCATGATGAAACAAATCTCACACGGTGTGCTTATCATACTGTTCGTCGGCCTGCTTTCGTTTATCCCTTACCATTTCCTGTACAGTTTTCAGGCCAGTCATCCCACTTTTCTCGTTCGGTTGTTTTCGTGGGACATCGACCTCATCCACTACATGAGCTACATCCGCATTGGCGTCGAAACCCTCATCATTCTGGCCTGTATTTTCTTGTACCGTCGGTTGTCTAAACGGCGTAAACCCGCATCTGATAACGCATAAACGTTTTTAATGGATAGGTTTTGCAGTGGCATGATTGCTTTGCACATCATGCCGGGCGGCCTATGGCTGCGCCATACGGCCACCTGCGCGCGTCTATTGGCTCTCGCCAATACGCCGCGCGCTTCGTTTTTTGGGGGCATAAAAAAAGCCGCCCAAACGGGCGGCTAATGCGATTCTAATGATTATGTATGATTAATCGCCACTTCCGGCTTCTTTGGCGCATTTTTCCAAAGCATCATTGACATCATTGTATTGTTTTTCGGTGATATTCCAGTCTTTTGCACAAGTTGCAACGAGAGTTGCAGCTTCTTCTGGTGCATCAATTGCCTTTTCATCCTTAGCTGCCGTTGCTAACTCACCTAAAGCACTGTTCAGATCATCGCATTTCGTGAGGTCTGCAGCAATAACTTTTTCTGCTGCTGCTTTTGATTTCTCCAATTTGGAGCAATCGATGGCTGCTGCAGCACATGCTTTGAGGGCATCATTGACATCATTGTATTGTTTTTCGGTGATATTCCAGTCTTTTGCACAAGATGCAACGAGACCTGCAGCTTCTTCTGGTGCATCAATTGCCTTTTCATCCATTGCAGCTGTGGCTAACTCACCTATAGCACTGTTCAGATCATCGCATTTCGTGAGGTCTGCAGCAATAACTTTTTCTGCTGCTGCTTTTGATTTCTCCAATTTGGAGCAATCCAATTCACTACTACTACATGCGGCATTGGCTTCACTGAGGGATTTAGCCTTTGCTTCATCATACCCCCAATCAGGTCCACATTTCACAACAACTGCTGCACCTTTCTGTGCAATCACGTCGGCGCTATCTTCAGAAGAGGCGACATTGTCGGTTAAGAAGGATGTAGCCAAATCGGTAAATGCCTTGTTAAGTGCATCACAGTTGGCAGCATCTACTTTGGCGAGTGCTTTAACAGCTTCTTCGACGCCACTCAGCTTAGAACAATCAATTTCGTCTTCTTTGTCGCCTTCGCCGGATTTGTCCTCGACGCATTTGAGTGCATCGTCGCATACTTTGCCTTCACCACATTCGGCACCAGCTTCCTTGCCTTTGCATGCAGCATCAGGTTCTCCGCCTTCACCGGATTTATCATCGACGCATTTGAGATTATCATCACAGACTTTCTTGTCGCCGCATGCATCGCCAGCGCTCTTGTCTTTGCATGCTTCATCGGCATCTCCGCCTTCGTCGGCTTTTTCTTCGCAGATTTTGCTCTCAGCGTTGCAGACGAGATCGCCCTCGCATTGAAGTTCTGCACAGGATTGGCCCTTCTTGGCACTGGAGGCCTTGTCATCATCGCCATCATCCGAGCAACCGGTGAACGTGCAGGCACAGAGGCTGAGAGCGGCGAGTAAGTAAGCAAATTTTTTCATGGTAGACTCCTTTATTTTGTTAGAATTGTGCGCTACAAAATGCGCAAAACGTATCAAACCCCAGACCGAACGTATCAGATTGCTGACCTACTGTTCGGTCATTTTCTGAACTGCATTATGACTCAATAAAAAATAAAATCCAGAATGACAATTTTGTCATACCAAACTGGTATGATGAAAAATACAATAGTGTTACTGGAATAATAATTTAAATTTTTTTTATTAGCTTAAATGTATGACACAAATGCCTTTGTCTGAAATTCGCAGGCAGTCATACAGAATTGAGTGGTGATTGTTGTGTTTTTGCGCGTTCACAATCATTGAGAGCGTTTTGAAAATGGCGTTTTCATATTTGAAAATGGTGGGACTTTGCTCCATCTGCTGCAGGGTAACTATGCATCCGGGGCGCTGCCCCAGACCCCGCCAAGGGTCTTTCAGTTCGCAATATCAAATGCGCTGCGTTTCTCGCGCCTATCGGTGCTCCAACTTGCGCATTTGATTTGCTCACAGTCACCTCAATTCGCACCGTTCACCGGACGGTGCTCTTTTCGGCGCCTTGGAACCCACATTTTTTTATGATTTTATCTAAAGCCTTCACAAACCTTGCGAAATGGGCCCCCTCTCCCATTCCAAACAAATCCTTAACGTTTTCAGACGTTTTACGTTTTGGACTGCATATTCAAAGATAAAAGTCAAGGGAGGGGCTGAACTGTTACACTACCGATGTTTACTACTTAGCCAGGAAACGAACGCCGTAGGCGTTCAATATCAATAGCCCCCGGCAACGCCGGGGGAATCAGAATGGTATTATTATGTTTTGAACGCCGTAGGTGTTCAATATTGATCCCCTACGGCTTACGGGCTTCGTGTAGCGGCTGAATATTAACTACCGATGTTTACTCCAAGAGCTTAGAGTAACCATCATTACTTGTTCGATGCGCACTCTAAGTGGTTTGAGTTGTGATCATGCATTGCATGTTGCGAACTTTAAGTGGTTTGAGTTGAGATCATGCATTGCATGTTGGGCACTCTAAGTGGTTTGAGTTGAGATCATGCATTGCATGTTGGGCACTCTAAGTGGTTTGAGTTGGGATCATGCATTGCATGTTGGGTACTTTAAGTGGTTTGAGTTGATATTCGTTGATTTCACAGGTGAGCGTTTGTGGTAAAAAGTACTGGAAAGTTTGTGGGGGAACAGCATTGCAGTTCATGTTCCTCCCTTTTTGCTGAGAGACCAAAGCATGCGAAAAGTAATCGGCATCGGAGAAACCGTCTTCGACATTATTTTTAAAGACAATCAGCCCGTCCGTGCCACCCCCGGGGGGTCAACCTTTAACAGCATCATATCCATTGGGCGAACGGGCATTCCTGCTGAGTTTATCAGTGAAACTGGCGAGGATCGGGTTGGACGCAGAATTATGGACTTTCTCGAGGAAAATGGCGTGTCTTCACGCAGCATTTTTGTTCACAAAGGGCAAAAATCGGCATTGTCGTTAGCTTTCCTCAATGAGAACAACGATGCAGAATATGCTTTTTATAAAGATCACGCCAATGATCGGCTTGACTTCGTTTACCCCGAAGTGAACCCCGAAGATATTGTCATTTTTGGGTCATTTTATGCGATCAATCCGGTAGTGCGCCAACAGGTCAGGGATTTTCTGCAATATGCCTCAAGTCATGGGGCCATTCTGTATTACGATGTCAATTTCAGAGCTTCGCATAAGGCGGATGTAGAAATCGTACTTCCCAATATTGTTGAAAATCTGGCACTGGCAGATATTGTGCGTGGTTCCCATGAAGATTTTCAGATTTTATTGGGGCTTTCGGATGTTGACGAGATTTATCGTTCTCTGATTTCCAGGTATGTTCATACTTTCATATACACGTGCGGTGCTGAACCTGCGATACTGAGATTCGGCAGTACGATTTGCAAGCGATATCCCGTGTCGCCCGTCCGGACGGTCAGTACGATTGGCGCTGGCGACAGCTTTAATGCGGGCATGGCCTGTGGCTTGATTCTGAATGACATTACGCGTGCACAGCTGCACAATGGCCTGGCCGAAAACCAATGGGATGAATTATTTGTTTTGGCACAGGCATCTTCGGGCAATGTCTGCCAGAGTTTTGAGAATTACATTAGCCTGGAGTTTGCAAAAGAAATGGCGGCACGTATTTGCCAGGGCAAATAGTGCCGCCAAAGAGGCCGTATCGCATAGCGATAGGCCAAAACGCAGATCGTATGCGCCGACAGGCGCATAGAGGCGATGCAAAAAAAGGATTCAGTGCAGATTTCTATCGTTTAGAACAGACCGTTCCTTCATAAATTGAACGTTTATGTTCTGATACGCGCTGGTAGTCGTAAGAATCCGATGAAAAAGAGTAGCCGGGTTTTAATTCCGTATGACATTGAATTTCTTGCCAGTGCGGGAAATTATTGGAACCAATTTGGATAAACTGGTCGCCCTCGACGCCGACGATGAGTTCTGCATGGCCACTGCTGTACCAGATGTCGCCGGGCTGCGCATCCGCGTTATTGGCGACGACGTGATAACCGTAAACGCCGCCATTACACATATTCCGGATGCCGTCGACGCTTCCAAGATAGGCCTGATCATCAACAGGAATTTCACCAGAACTTTTGAGGCATTCACCGACAAAGTTGGCACAGTTCAAATCATATCCGCTGTTGGCACCATCCAGCCAGTCAAAATTGTAAAAATTGGAGAATTTTCCCAGCATGTACCAGTCGTAGGTGCAATATCCGGAAGTCTCGAACAGAAATTGTCGGGCATAGTTGATGACGTGCATTCCCGGATGTTCATGTTCGCATTTGCCTGCGACACATTTGCCATCGCCACAGCTGTTGCCGCATACACCACAGTTATTGTGGTCGCTCTGCAGGTCAATGCATCCCGATGCGCCACACAGAGTGAGTGAGGCATCGTTGCATGCACATTTGCTATTTTTGCAGGATGTGCCTGCACTGCAGACGTTGCCGCAGGTTCCGCAGTTATTGTTGTCTGTTTTCAGATTAATGCAGGATGAGCCGCATAAAGACAAATTGGAGTCGCTGCAGACGCAGGTTCCGCCTTGACAGGATTTGTCTGCACCGCATGCGTTATTGCAGGCACCGCAATGATCGCTGTCTGTTTGCAAATCGAGACAGCCGTCAATGCCTGGGCATTGAGTGAGGGCGCTATTTTCGCAGACACAGCTACCGTCGTGACATACCATGCCTGCACTGCAAGCGTGGCCGCAGGTACCGCAATTCTCGTTGTCTACGCTGGTATCCACACAGCTGCCGCTGCATAACGTTCCGCCACAGGGATCCGGAATCGGATCGGGGTTTGGGTCAGGATTGGGATCGGGA
>DGWW01000046.1 GCA_002395385.1 Myxococcales bacterium UBA4248 | reverse complement strand
GGCCACGATCTTCAAAGTTCAACTATCAAACCGCAACGGGACTCGATTTAAAAGAAATCTCACTTTGATCCATCGTAAAAGTACATCGCGTATAAGACAGCGTCATACCGTCATGGCGAATATAATAGACGAGTTCGGTCTTGTCTTTACGACACTTCAATACAGGGCCTGCCACTGGTTTGGGATATCGAACCCCATCCAGCGGTTTTTCGAGACATAACGTATGACCGAATGCAATGACAGACACCGACCTGGCAAATTGGTAGATAAAATCCTCTTTATCATTCGAACTGCCAAATCCTTTCTCGAACAATGCCATCTGAGCCTCAAAAAAGGGCCTGGATCTCTCCCAGTCACCATCCTCTATGACGATTTCGTGTGCCATATCGACCAGATAGGCCCTCGCTACCGACGAAGGTGCATCCAGAATCATATCTGGATTACAGGCTTCTGGCTTGATGAGGACGACAATCCATGAACCAAAATACGAAGACCAGATATCCAATTCACCGCGGATGCCCGTTTTCTGTTCGACCAATTCTTTTGCACGTTCAAACAGTTTCCGGATATTATCTTTTTTTTCGTCGCGGTACAACGTGCGCCATCCACTCGCTGGCGGCAAAGATTGAGATGTTTCGGCAGATTCCGACGTTTCCGAAGGCTGAGCCGACTTCTTTGCCCCCAAATTATCGGGAGTTTGTGCCGCCGCGCGCGAAGACTCATTGCAGCCACACGAAACCATCGCAGCCATCATACCCATCAATAAAGCAGCTTTAATCATGACTCGCTTGATTATGTTTGGCGCATCCTATCGCCCTTCGGGACGATACGGAATGCGCATCGGCGCTATCCGCAAGCGAATACGCGCCGATATATTTTCTTTAGAATTTACCTCCGCCCCCGCCAGTGGTCTTCTCCTGTTTGGGCGTCACATTGGTGGCATTCTTATCCTCGGTACCTTCCATCTTATCCAGGCCCTGACTTTCGAACCAGCTTTTCAGTGGTTCTGGTGTATGCGAACCTTTGGGATCGGCAACATGATAAGACCCATACAATTCGGCAAATTCTTCCTTTGGATTCCTAAACTGATAACGGCTGATTTTTCCTCGCTTCCAGGCTTCATTCTTATAGGAATACCAACAATCCTCCCAACTGTAGCCTTCGTGGATCTGGCGATTCATCCCAGAAAATAGCTCGCCAGAATACCAGGGACTATTATCTGCAAATCCGCGAACCACATGATTGATTGCATTGGCTTTCTTTAAAGCCTTGATGAGCGACGCTGAGTTTCTTCCGCCTGAATTCGGATTAAAGATCTTATCTAATAAATTTCTGGATGACGCATTTTCCGGTTCTTGATATTCGTCTTCGACGACTTTTTCGATAATCGCATCGCGCTTTGCTTTATCGGTGGCACGCTGCGTGATCATTTCGACACCTGTCTTTTTGGCAACATCCTTTTCTGTCGCCGAAAAATCGGATGGGTAAGGATCATTAAACGAATCGACAATCGCTTCGAATAATTGTTCCGGAGATGATTTCGGATGCTTCTGCCAACCCGACATGGCCATAAATTCGGGTGTATCCGAAAGCATGCCCCTGCTCGCATCGACGCAGTGCCCCAATTCATGGGCAATCGTCATATCGAGCATGACCAAACCATTGCGGCTATCGGTCTTGCCATATTTTAACCTGGCAAAGGACTCCGTGTGGCCACCATTTTCTTTGGCATTCGGTTTATTGTTATTGTAATTGACGTAGTATACGCCCAATTGTGAATAGGCTGCACCCGAGACCGATGATTGGTTGGTTTTTAAGGTTAATACAGCCTTGATGATATCCAAATCCCGTTGAGGCAAACGCATATAAGTCGCATATACATGTTGAACACCATTCAGTGTCCAGGCCTGTTCGGGTGTACCATCACTCGCTAACCAGCCTTTCACCATATTCACAGTGGAAATATCATTCGGATCCGATACCGCAGCACTCCCAATGGGAACGCCAAAACGTGCATCCACCATGCTAATCAGCAAATTGACATCCGTTACATAGGTGTAAAGCATGTCAAGAGCAGCATCCATGCTGGCTTTATCCAATGCCATGATCTTCGTGATGGTATCTTTGGTGGCCAGCTTCTTGAGCTCTGCTGCCGTCGCCCCAGACAGTGCATCCACAACTGCAGAACCGTCAGATTTGGACAACGCATCCTTGACAGCCTCTTCTGTAGTTTTCTTTTTGGTATCCTCGGCAGTTTCAGACTGTGCCGCCATATCTGCATTTGTACCACTGGAATTTTTAGGCTCAGAAGCTGCTTTGTTTTGGCTTTGTTTGGTTTTATCTTCTGTTGCTTTTGACATAACACACTCCTTATAAAAAAACTATTTCAAATATAATCTAAATACACTCAAAAATCTAATTGATTGTTACTACTCAGTCCATCCCTTGACTTTCATACAGGAATGTGTATTCAAGCGCATAAAACATAAGAAAACGTTAAGGAATTGTTCGGAATGGGGAAAGGGCCCAGGGCCGTCGCATTCTAAAAAATATGGCTAA
>DGWW01000317.1 GCA_002395385.1 Myxococcales bacterium UBA4248 | reverse complement strand
CATTCTCTTTGTGATATCTAAAGAATATAGGCTGTTTAGCTTTAAAGGTTCATTTGAGTTTTGGTAAATTCATTGACGAATTACGAATTCAAACCGCTTTATCGTTGCAGGATTATTTTGGGGGAATCATGCCTTGAAATAATCGTTGTAGAATTAAATTCAAAGTTATTTTGTATTTAGGTTTACATGTGAACAAGATTTGCAACGTATTTAAACATTGTGGTAAAATCATTGGTTAATTTGTTTATATGTTGTTAAATATATAAACGTGTGGTTGAATTTAATTTTGGTGTGATTTTTTCGATGGTATGATTGTTTTATACTACGTAGGTTGGCTGTTTAGAACAAACAAGCGTTTAAACGCGGGGCTTGTCGATCCAATCCCTAAAGACAAGCTTGAAAATTACCTATGATTTTTTCGTGGTAAAAACTTCCCCCACAAGACCGAATCCATGGCGGTGGGGTGGCGGCGACACAAAAAAAGCGGCCATTCAGGCCGCTTTTTAAAACGATTCATCGATATGTCAAAAAAGAAGAGCTATTGCTCGTCAGCATTGGAAGAAAAATCTTCGACATGAACTTTTCCGTCCCGAATACCGACAAACAGCGATTTGGGTAAATCTTCGTGACCTAAAATCCATTCTGCGATTTGTGATTCAACGAGTGACTGAATGGTTGTGCGCATGGGGCGAGCGCCAAAATTGGGGTCAAATCCACCATTTTGAATGAGGTATGGAATGAGCGCACTTTCATCAAAAGCGAGTTCAATGCGTTTATCTTCGAGAAGACGCTTGCGTGAATCGGAGAGAAGGAGGTGTGCAATTTTCTCAATTTGTTGAATGGTGAGCGGATGGAAGATGAGTTTTTCTTCGATGCGGTTCCACAATTCAGGTGTAAATCGGGAACGTGCAGCTTTCAATATAATGCTTTCAGCTTCGTCTTGTCTCAGTGCAGAATCATTTCCTGCAAAGCCAATTGTCTGGGCGGCACGCATCACTTCGGATGCTCCCAGGTTGCTTGTCATGATGATGACAGTATTTGAAAAATCGACATGTCTTCCCTTGGCGTCAGTGAGTCTTCCTTCGTCGAGAATCTGTAGTAGAATGTTCATGACGTCGGGGTGTGCTTTTTCGATTTCGTCGAATAGAACGATTTGATATGGGCGCTTTCGGAGTGCTTCGGTGAGCAGTCCTCCATCGTCGAAACCGACATATCCTGCGGGTGCTCCAATGAGTTTTGCCACAGAATGTTGTTCCATATACTCGCTCATGTCGAAACGCACGATATTTTTAGGCGAGCCAAAGAGATAGTCGGCAAGTACTTTTGCAGCTTCCGTTTTGCCGACCCCGGTGGGGCCGAGGAATAGAAAACTTCCGATGGGGCGCTGTGCACCAAAACCAGCATGGTTTCTGCGGATTACATTGGCCATTCTGGCGATATTCTCTTCATGTCCGATGAGTCGTCGTCCAAGAATCTCCTCCATTTTCATGAGTTTTTGTTTTTCAGTCATGAGGAGGCGTTCGACTGGGACTTCAGCGATCTGTGCAATGACGCGTGCTACGTGTTCTGCAGTGACGACTGTGTCCCCTGAGCGTTCGCAAAGACTTCCAGCTCTATCCAGCACAGAGATTGCCTTGTCGGGGAGTGCTCTCTCCTGGATGTAGCGTTCTGAGAGTCTAACAGCCTGCCGAATGGCGTCAGGTTCGTAGGTGACGTCGTGATGATCGGCATATTGCGAGATGATGCCTTGTTCGATAATTCTAACTGAGGTCTCAGGGCTTGGCGCCTTGACTTCAATGAAATCGAAGCGTCGTTCAAAAGCAGGGTCGGAGTTAAAAGCCCTTCGCAGTTCCTGTTGTGTGGATGCCCCAATGCAGAGCAGTTCGCCTCTGGAAAGTGCCATTTTGAGTTCGAGTGCAGCATCTGCATTGGGATCACCGCTGCCGCTGGCCAGCCAGCTGTGGATTTCATCGAGGAATAGAATGATGTATCCATTGGCGTAACTGACTTCTTTTTTGATGGCTTTAATGCGTTCCTGAACAGCGCCTCTCAGCTGTGTGCCGCAAAGGATAGAACCGTAATCCAGCGCAATGATGGTGTGGTTTTCGAGTCCCCGTGGCGCCTGATGGTTAGCCATGCGCAGAGCGAGCCCTTCGATGATTGCGGTTTTACCAACGCCCGCCTCGCCCATTAAAATGGGATTGTTGCAGCGTCTTTTATTGAGAATGTCTATGAGCTGATCAATTTCCTGTTCGCGGTCGATGACGGGATCAATCCGTCCAGCGACTGCTTCGGCAAGGAGATTTCTGCCATAGGCACAAAGCATCGGGAACTTAGAGCTGCTGAGTTTGAGTGGATCAAACCCGGCCGGCATCTTGGCATTTTTGGATGCCTTGCGCGTATAAACCGATCCCGATTCGTTAAGCATGAGTGCATTTTTTCGGGAAATGATCGGGCTTGTCTGTTTTTGTGGCTGTGATTTTAGTTGAATGGATTCACTTTGGACGGTTTTCTGATTATCGGCGGCACACTCGGTCTGCAATGTCACATCTGCTTTATTGACTGCATCTTCTGCAGTTTTTGTGGATGTCTCTTTGGCAGGTGTATCGAGGGGCAACAATCGCTCTCTTTTGGTACTTTCCTTTTTTTTGCTTTCTGTATGTCCGCCGGAGACTTTCGATAATTCCTGGCTTGCACGACGTGCTTCACTCGTCTTGCTTTTCTTTTCCTTAAGCCTTAGTGCAAGTTCCCGTGTCGTTTCTATCTGCATTTCGCGCGAAGATGTCGAACGCATCGAAGTCGAAGAGGTTCGACCATTGACACCTTGTGTTTTGGGCGTCAACGTCTTCGTTTTTGCTTGTATGGATGACTGGGAGGATTGGGATCTGTCGGAAGAATAATCATCCTGTTGTGTGTCTTGCCATGGGAGGCAGGGCTGTGAAGCACTTCGGATATTGAGCTGTGATATTTCACCAGGTGTGAGCAGCCCCTTGCGTGGGACGGTCGGGAGAATGCTTGATGGGGTGTCATTCGATTTAAGAAGTTCAATTAAATCATCGGATCCGAAGCTGACAGCCGGTTGTGGTTCGATGTAGGTTGTCGGACGTGCAATCGGGGATTTGCGCTGTACCGCAACAGAATTCATCGATTGCGAATAGCTGCGCTGCTGATAATAGATGTCCTGCTGTTCCGTCTGGCTATACAGATGGAGACAAAGGGCATTAAAATCAAACTGAAGGCGTCTTAAAAGTGCATTTGCCATACACGGCTGACGCAGAAGCACCATCAAGACGTGTATCGAAGAAACCTCTGTCATTCCCATGCTCAATGCGAGATTGCATGCACATTCAAAAATAAAATCAGAGGTATCCCGAGGCTCTGGCTCTAATTGGAAGGTTTTAATGCCATTCTCACAAATAAATAAGTTGAGGCCAAATGAAGCCAGAAGCGTCTGTGCAGGACCGTCACATTTGAGCATGCTGCGCAACAAAAGGGCAGTATTCATGCGCACATTCATTCGGTGCGCGTCTGCATTCGCAGCCTTGACAATTTTGTTTAATTCATCGGTCCACCGAAGTGACATGGGCCTCCTCCGTGAGAAATATCAGCCCCTTGCATGAAGCAATTGCTGGGTTGCCATCCTGGCAAAAAAACTTTGCCGCTTTTATCATATCGCAATTCAATTCGCAATTCGCAATATGCAATATGCAATTTATAATATTACTACTCAGCCGCCAGCCTTG
>DGWW01000184.1 GCA_002395385.1 Myxococcales bacterium UBA4248 | reverse complement strand
TGAGGTCAGCGTAACCCCGGGAAAAGGTGATTATCCCTCTAAAGTATTTGCATTGACTTTAGCCTCAGCAGCTACAAATCTGTTAAAATTCGTACTAAAAGTGAGCATCGTTGGGTGCGAACAAATCCGTTTGTTAAAACAAACCAAGCTGGCGGCTGAGTTGTAACGAATATAAATGCGGTACTTATAAAATCACGTGACATATCCCGGGGCAGGGCATACATTATCGAGTGTGGCTAAGCACATGGATACAAGCCATCAAAGGAGAGGTAATATGGACGAAAAAATGATGGATTCGTTATGGCAGGCAATCAAAACATCCACCGATACGGCGGTGTTTACGGGGGCCGGGGCCTCAACTTTATCTGGAATCAAGGATTTTCGCGGCAAAGATGGTGTCTATTCCAAACCATGGCAGGGACATTCCGTAGAAGATATTTTATCGATTCCGTTCTTTAGAAAAGATCCTTCCATCTTCTATGCCTGGGCTCAGGAATTCTGTTATTGTCTCGACCGGTATCATCCCAATATCGTCCATAAAGTTCTGGCTAAACTCGAGGAAAAAGGTTTAATCGGCGGTGTGATGACGCAAAATATCGATGTGCTGCATCAGGCTGCAGGATCAAAACGCGTACTCGAAGTCCATGGATCACCTTCGAACCACCATTGCCTCAAGTGCCATAAATCTTTTGGATATGATGAGATTGCACCGATCGTCATGAGAAATGAAGTCCCCCATTGTGATTGTGGCGGTGTCATCAAACCCGATATCATTTTTTATGGTGAATCACTCGATGCCGATACGTTGGATGCATGCTTTGACTGGGCCAAAAAATGTAAACTTATGATCGTTCTGGGAAGTTCCCTGACGGTACAGCCGGCAGCTTCAATTCCGCTCTATGCCTGGCAGAACGGTGCCAAAGTATGCATCGTCAATGCACAGCCGACACCGCTCGATCAGCTTGCAACCTGGCATTTCGACGATTTGCTCACGTTCTCTCAAGGTATCGAAAAACGTCTGGAGGCCTGATGACACCGGATGCTTTTTTTTTTTACAAACGGATTTGCTCAGGCCTCGTGACTTTCGCTGTTTTTTATTTGGAATTCAGAATATGGATGGCTCTGTTAAACAAACGTGAATAAGATGTAAACTGTGGACGACTACACGCATTCCCTGCATGAGCGGCGACACGATGTCGCCGCCCGAACGTGTACGACACGATGTCGTTTCACGTTCGGCTTTTCATCTTAGAACACCGTTCAAGGGGGTTCGGGGGAAAGGCGTTCGAGTTTGCGCCATCGGCGCCTCTCGAACGCCGTCCCCCGACGTGGGGATTGTCAAGGGTGTCACGCAACACCCTTGACCGCCCGCCGCGTAGGCGCAAATGATTTTATTTAGAAGCATAGCCACGCTGGTTAGACATAGCATTATTTTTTAATCTCGATGAATTTGCCAGAACCATCCTCGGCTTTTATTTCACCATAACGTACAATTTCTTCGCCACGGCGATAGACGCGTTCGACAATGCCGCGTGCCTTGTATCCATCAAATGGCGAATAGCCTGCAAATGCTGATAATTTCGATTCATCGATGGTGAATTCTTCATCGCGAAGGACGACAATATCTGCGTCAAATCCGGGTAAGATGTCGCCTTTGTGCGGCCACAATCCATAAATCTGAGCGGGATTCTGGCATAGCATGCGTACCGCACGCGTCCAGGTCATGCCGGGAACTGCGGCTGTCAGTGGCAAAAGCGTTTCGAACCCAGGCAAACCGCCAGGTGTTCCGTTGGGAGTGCCGTGAATTTTTTGATCGCGCGTGTAACTGCACTGATCGGTAATCGCCATGTCGATATCGCCGGCTGCGGCCAATTTGCATAAATTATCGCGAGTCTGAGCGCTGCGCAAAGGCGGCTGCAAAATATATCGCCACGGCTCGGGACTATCGTAATTGTCAGTCTCGCTTAAATAGAGATACTGCGGCCCTGTTTCGTTATGGACATGGACACCGCGTTGGCGTGCTTCGTTGACGATGTGTACAGTTTTATCGCTAGAATTGTGAGCAATGACGACGTGTGCACCGGTATACTCGGCAAGTCGAATGACGCGTGCAGCGGCTTCGGCCTCAGCCACGGCGGGACGAAGTCGGGGATAATTGTGCCAAAGATTGTCTTGGCCAATCTTGGCTGTTTCATTCGTGACGATCGCATCATTCTCACAGTGGACCAGTACTGCAAGTTTCGCTTTCGCTGCACATTCCAGAATGTGGATAATCGCTTCGTCAGTGAGATAATAGTTGGGACGGTAGGTCGTGTAAATTTTCAAAGATGAAATCCCCCACGATGGGCATTGCAGGATGGCATCAAGTGTCTTTGGGGTATCATCGAGCGCCGTCATGTGAAAGGTATAGTCTATAATACTCGATTGGGCCTGCGAAAGCCTAAAGTCGAGCGCATGCCGAAGATCTTCGCCTGGCTCGGGACCGACAAAATCCACGACGCTCGTAATGCCACCGCGAGCTGCCTCGCGCGAACCAATGGCCCAGTTGTCCGGCGTCTGGAATAACCCAGTATCGAGCTGGATATGACAATGGGCATCGATGACACCCGGCAGGATGAGTTTATCGGCACAGTCAATCAGATCATCCTGATCTGTCAATCCAAAGGAACTTTTGTCCCCCAATGCTGCAATTCTACCTTCCTCCACGAGTATATCGGTCTTCAGCATAAGACCGTTGGTAAGTACCTGACCGTTAATAAAACAAAGACGCTTTGAACGATTCATATCGACTCCTGAACAAATTCATGGGAAAATGAGCGTGTATTTCCCTTTTTCTTTTTTACGCATTAAAGATAACTTCCAGTTTCCTTTGGCTTTTCAATTTCATTATGCATTATGCATTATGAATTATGAATTATGAATTATAATTATCCATTATCCATTATCCATTATCCATTATCAATTGCTCATTGCTAATTCAAAA
>DGWW01000159.1:13830-14033 GCA_002395385.1 Myxococcales bacterium UBA4248 | reverse complement strand
GTCGAACGGTAATTCTGCTCGAGCGACACGACCTGTACATCTTTAAATAATTTCGGAAACTCCAGAATATGCGTCGAATCGGCCCCGCGGAATGCATAGATGGATTGGTCATCGTCGCCGACGACCATCAGATTGGCTTCATCCTGGCATAAAAGCTGGAGCATCCTGAACTGCAGCGCATTTGTATCCTGATACTCATCGAC
>DGWW01000159.1:0-13780 GCA_002395385.1 Myxococcales bacterium UBA4248 | reverse complement strand
TATCCTGATACTCATCGACGAGCAGATACCGCCAGGCCTTGGCATAATGCGCCCGAACCTCTTCGAATTGCTCAAAAATATCGGTGGGCAGTGCGATCATATCGTCAAAATCGACGGCATTCATCGACTTGCGAATGATCTGGTAATGGTCAAAAATCTTCGCCAGCGTGCGCCCCTGCGGTTTCCATCGCATGCCTGGCAAATCGAGCGGTGCGACATGCGCCGTCTTGACCTTCGAAATGAACTGCAGCAGCGCTTGCGGATCGTACGTCGATCCCTGCAGATGCAGCTCTTTAAGCACATTTCGGATAATCGAGAGCTGGTCGTCCGTGTCGATAATCGCAAATGGCATCTTCCAGCCCAGCTTGCCGATGTGTGCGCGCAAAATATTGGCTCCAAGCGCATGAAACGTCGACAAATGACATTGCCCTGCCTTCTGTGTGCCAATCAAATCGGCCACACGCTGTCGCAGTTCGCGCGCGGCCTTGTTCGTAAAACTCACCGCTACAATCGAATCGGGCGCGACATGCCGGTAATCGATCAGATATGCCACGCGGTGCGCGATAATCCTGGTCTTGCCGCTGCCCGCACCCGCCAGAACGAGCATGGGCCCCTTGTCGTGTAATACCGCTTCGCGCTGCTGTGGATTAAAAAGGTTGGGATCGTATTGGTACATTTGGCGTAAGAGTGATTAGAGAGACGTTCTATGGAACGTCTGTACTTGGTTTTATTGGTCTGTACTTGGTAATAGGATAAATCATCTTTTGGAGGCGCAGGGCTATTCTGCGAATACGCCCTGCAGCTTGCGCTATTGCCCTTGCGGTCAATACGCGCTCGCATGAGATATTTAAGCCGCACGTCTCTACTAACTATTGCCCTTGTGGTCAATACGCTCGTATAATCACCGCTATGATTCAGCCTATGGCGTTCGTATGACCTAATCATATCACAATGCATAGATGAGAATTCAGAATGTTGAAGTATCTCCTTATTTTCATGTCTGTCGGGCTCTTTGTGACGGCTTGTAGTACGCCCAAGAGTACTCCCGTACAAAATGAAATACCCTCGGCAACGCCATCCGATAATTCTACACAAAAACTCGAACCAAGGACCGCTATGAAAATTCGCCCATCCAGTCTCGCAGGCAGTTGGTATCCCAAAAACGCAAAAGATCTCACCCAGAGTATGGCAGCTTTTTTTGATAAAGCCCCCAAACAGGAAGAAAGGGAGGTTCATGCCATCGTCGTCCCGCATGCCGGTCATGTCTGGTCTGGGGCGACCGCGGCTGTGGCATACAAAGCCCTTCCCAAACGCAAATATGGCCGCATATTTATTTTATGTCCCAATCATCGCGTTCCCGTGCGCGGTGCCGTTTCGGTCAGTTCCGATGCTTTCGAGACGCCGCTTGGCAATGTCATGGTCGACCGCGCATTTGTCGATGAATGGGCGCAGAAGGGCATCATTGATATCGACGATGGTGCGCATCGTATGGAACATGCCATCGAAATACAGCTCCCATTTTTGCAGTATTATTTTGGGGAAGATTTGGCACCGATGGTGCCGATCATCGTCGGCCATCTGACGACAGCCGAAGCACGCGAATTGGGTACACAGCTCAAAAAAGCTCTGCGGGATGACGATCTCGTCATTATTTCGAGCGATTTCTTGCATTATGGCGAAAATTACGATTATGTGCCATTTGGCGAACCTGTACTCGAAAACATTCGCAAGTACGATGAGCGAACGATTCAGGCGATTTCCAAACTCGACAGCTCGATGTTCGAGCGCTTTGCCCGCGATTATCCCCATTCAGCCTGCGGTATCAATGCTTTGCGTGTACTCGCTTTTGCCTTCGAAAACGCCGGCATGGCTGCGCATGAGCTTGCCTATGATACGTCCGGACATCTGTCCAACAGTACAGACATGTCCGTCTCTTATGTTGCGATGACTATAACCAAAGAAGGAGCCGATCATACCATGGAACACTTTACCGATGGCCCTGTTTCGAAAGAGAATCAGAAGATTGCCCATGAAATTGTAAGACGCGCGCTCAAAGAGGCTGTGAATGCTCAAAAAGAAACGGATTTGCCAGCCGATTTGAATCTGGGCGATGATCAAGCGCTATTTAAAAAAGAATACGGCGTCTTTGTGACGCTCAACGAACCCAATGGTCAGCTCCGTGGCTGCATTGGCAATATCATTCCGGTTGCCAATTTGACGGCCAGTCTTTGGGGACGTGCTCAGGATGCGGCTTTGAATGATCCTCGGTTTGATCCGGTTATGCCCGAAGAATTGGAGCATCTTGAGGTTGAGATTTCGGTTTTAACGCCGATGACCCCGATCCATGGCCCCGAGGATATTGTCATTGGCAAACATGGGGTCGTGCTTCGCAAAATGGGGCGCAGTGCGGTCTTTTTGCCGCAGGTTGCTCCCGAGCAGGGATGGAATGTCGAGCAAATGCTCACCCATCTGTCGATGAAAGCCGGACTGGCACCGCAGGCATGGCGCAGTGGTGCATCGTTCCAGGTGTTCGAAGCACAGGTGTTTTAACGAACAGATTTGTTCGCATCTAAGGATGCTCACGAATCAATAAACGCCGCGTATCCTGTTAGGGATAGCGGCGTTATGCGACGCCGTATGCCGTAGGCATAGGCGCGCCCCAAAATGAATTAATAATTCGAATTGGATTTGCCGCCTTCGACGATGGCGACGCTTGCCGAGACGCCGAGACGTGTTGCGCCGGCTTTAACCATGGCGATTGCGGTTTCGGCATCGCGGATACCGCCCGAAGCTTTGACGCCCATTTCGGGGCCTACGACGCGGCGCATGAGAGCGACGTCTTCGACCGTGGCACCACCCTTGGAGAAGCCGGTGCTCGTTTTGACGAAGTGGGCACCAGCGGCTTTGGCGAGTGCGCATGCGATGACTTTTTCTTCATCGGTGAGGAGGCATGTTTCGATGATGACTTTGACGAGTGTGCCTTCGACGCCCTGGACGACTTTGCGGATGTCGTATTCGACGAGTGCGTAATCGCGGCTTTTGAGTGCGCCGACGTTAATGACCATATCGACTTCGACGGCACCGCAGCGAACGGCTTCCTGTGCTTCGAAAACTTTGGATGCGGTTGTTCCGGCACCGAGAGGGAAACCGATGACGGCGCAGACATTGACGCCTGAATTTTTGAGGAGTTCGCTGGCGAGATGGACCATTGTGGTGTTGACACAGACGCTGGCAAATTTGTACTGACGTGCTTCGGCGCAGAGTTTTTCGATTTGTGCGCGATCGCCATCCGGTTTGAGATAGGTGTGATCGATGATGCGGGCCAAATCCTTGGGCTGGACGGCATCGACATTATCGAGACCTTTGGTGTTGGGGTGGGCGATAGTTAAAACGTCAAGACCATTGGAACAATGACAGCTGCTCATTTTGACTCCTTTTTGCCTGTTTTCATGAACAAAATGTATTTTACAAACGGATTTGCTCAGGCCTAACGGCCTTCGCATTAACTAAGAAAAAGTGGGCATCATTAGCTGCGAACAAATCCATTTGTTTATAAAATAAACCTAACATCATCGACGGGATTATAATCTTCGTTGAATGACCAATGCAATGGATTTTAATTGTTCTTTGGAACAAATCTCTTCGGAGCATGAAAGCAGAACAGCGGAGCGTTTTGATTTTTCGTAGAAACCGAGTTCATGGATGTTGTGATGGCTTGCGATGAATGCCTCGGTTGCGACACCGGTGATTTTTTGACCGCCGAAGGATTGTTTAAAGAGATCATTAAAACGTTTGCTGGCATTGGCTTCGTTGCCGGGTTTCCAGACCTGAACTGTAAATCCGAGTTGTTCGGGTTTGTCGGTAGCCAGGCGTGCAGAGGTATACCGGGCATCGTTGTTTTGCCCGAGAAGCCAGTCTTCGGCCAATGCTCCGGAGTATGCCGTTTGTTCGCGGAGTTCGCGGATATTGATATATTTTTCGATATTGAGAGCCGGTTTGGGTTTGGCTTCACGTGGTGGCGGTGGGGGGGCCGGTTGATCATCTGCATTGGCAGTTTCGACATCATCATCCGCAAAATCGAGTGGCTCGTTTTGTTCAGCAGGTGCAGGTTCTTCTTCGTCTTTTGTGGGCTTTTTCGTCTCTTTTTCGGCCTTGGCCTTTTGAGCTTCTTCGAATTCTTCTTCAGCGGCAGGTTTTCCGCGTTTTGGGGTACCATCCGGATTTTTGGATGCTTCCTCGTTTTTACGAGCCCACTCGCGCTCCTTTGCTTCTTTGTCTTCTGCTTCTTTGTCTTCTTTCTCAGCAGTTTCTTTAGAAGGACGCTTTACATTTTCACGTTTGGCGTCTTCCTTTTTAGAAGGCTTCTTATCCCTGGGTGTTTCGGCTTTTTCTCCCGAATCATCGGGGGCAGTTTCGCCTAAATCGACCGTTTTGGAGGCTGCAGCCTTGTCTTCCTTATGATCTTTGTCAGATTTTTTTGAACATGCGGCAAGACAGAGCGAGAGAATGCTTAAGAGTATAATGAGTTTTCGCATTGTATTTTAAAACATGAAGAACAGATTGGCGATGACATTCCATGCAACTTCGGGGTCGTAATCGTCCGAGGTTGAGGATTCATAGACGCTCTGAGATGGGAGAATGGGATAACCGGATTTTGCTCGGTTTGTCCAGGCAGCACCTGGGACAAAGACACCGGCACCGATTTCAAACCGGAAGCGATCCGACTCATCGTAAAACAGCTTTGCATTCGCTTCGAATCCATACCAGGCACTGTTTCCTGGAGTGGCAGATTTTTCCATGGCAGCCGCTGTCATCAGGTCGAGGCGTGCTCCCAAAGAAGTTGTAAATTGTGGCATGGCCAATGGGAATTTATATTCACCATAGAGGTTGAGATACCATGCGTTATTGATGCCTCCCATCAGTTCTTTGAACATAATTTGATCGACAGAGTAGTTTGGATCAAAGCGTAGATTGGAGCCCATGGGCACGACATCGAGTTGATCGATAAGTGGATGGCCGCTGTAGACCATGTTATCAGACCATGCAACGCCCGTCTTGAGTCCGGTAATCAGATCGCGCCATGTCGTTTCTGCTTCGAATGCGAAACCAACCTGTGCAATATCCCGCGATTTACCATCGGCATCGCGATCGAGTTCGACACTGCCGAAGGAACCGACGAATTCCGCTTCGAGCCGCAGCATGACTTCTTTGGGGCATGGCACGAAGAAACGTCCCCAGAGATCGATGACATAAGCTTCTGCTGCTTTGTTATAGAGATCGTAGGTAGAAGAAGCACCGTCACCCATTTGGATGGCATCCACCTCTGCGGCTTTGTCTTGTTTGCGATACGAGAACAGGACGCCCCAATCATAAGTCCAGTCGCGGAGTTCGTACATTGCACGATAGCGCTCGTCGATTTCCTGTTGTGAGATGGGGCGATCGAACAATGAGAGGGTGAACTGGAGGACGTCGTCTGTTTCACCCAGATCGAAAGCCTGGCCGAGAGAATCCTGCTGCAGATTATAGCTGGCAAGTCCACTGTTGACGAAATCCCATGAGAATGCGAGGTAAAGGATATCGAAGAAAGGATCGCGGATCTGCCATTCGACGCGGTCAATCGCATCTGAAGAATCGCAATCGATGCATTTCCAGCCCTTGCCTTCGAGAATTTGCTGATCGCGTTTATAGACGCCGCCATCATTATAGATGATGCCCAACCCCCATTGTGCGGGAACCCGGCCGGCGCGGAAAGTTCCGATCAGCGTATCGGCTTCGCCATACAATGCCTTGACGGCAATGGCATTTTGTCCGAAGGTCGATGAATTTACGGGTTGTGCACCATTAAATGAGAAAAATTCATCCGCTCCCCAGTTTGTGCGCAGGCCATTGGGACTGGTACCAAGCACAAAATTGTCCATGACATCGAAACTACCAGCAATTCGAACAGATTCTGAGATATGCAGCGTTGGCTGATATCGGAAACGCATGTTGGCACCCAAATGGGTGTCTTCGTCGTTCATCGAAATATTTTCCTGCTGGCCATTGCCTCGGTGTTTTGAATCGAGCGGTACTGCAACAGGCGATGTGCCGCGCGTGTCTAAATCGTAGTTGCCAAAAGCATTGAGGCGAGTTCTAAAATAACCGTGATGCTCAAAGCGCGGCATGCGCTCGGAAGTTTTGGCAGCAGCGGGAATGTATTTGGTTTGTATGGTTGTTCCGGCTGCTTCACCCGACGCTTGTGGAGCCTGCTGTACTGCGGGTTGTGCGGAGGCTGCTTCTACTGGATAGCTGTTAGATAGATTGCGCATGGCCTCTTTGCGTGCCTGTTGGCTCGACTTTTTAGAAGCTAAGGTGTCGGGCAGATTTTGCTTCTGAGATGGTTCAGATGCAGGTTTTGCGGCTTCGGCAGCTTCAGCAGGCTTTGCAGCTTCGGCAGCTTCAGCAGGCTTTGCAGCTTCGGCAGTTTGTTCAGCAGGCTTTGCGGCTTCGGCTGCTTCGGCAGGCTTTGCGGCTTCGGCAGCTTCTTCGGCAGGGCTGGCGGATTCTTGGGTTTCATTGGATGACTCTGCAGCAGTCTGTTCTGCAGGTGTCGACTGTGTCTCAGTTTCTGCAGTCTTTGATGATTCTTCCGCTTCCTGAGCCATTGCTTCGGCTGATCCCAATACACACAATGCCGCCATCATCGACATCAGTTTTTTTACAGTTATCTGCATAAGTCCTTTCTTCCCGTCCTGAGGACGTTGAATGTCCTGTCCATGGAATTAAAAATTCCCGGCCATTCCCGCTCAATTGATTGAATGATTTGGGGAATGTGATGTTTTTAATCTTTGAAGTCTCCATCCATTCATGCAATGGCATTGCATATTTTACATTAAAATGAATGGTTCCTGCAATACGGCATGGCTTTTCATGCCTAAAAATTGACCTTCTATACCCTGTGTATTATTTATGTGCAAATGGTTTGGGGATTTTTTATTTCCACTTTCCCTTTTAATACAATGAACGGATTTCTACTCGTTGACAAGCCAACAGGCATTTCATCCTTTGGTGCTGTACAACAATTGAATAAGCGTTTTTCAATCCAGAGAAATGCAAAAAAAATCGGCCATGGCGGGACGCTCGATCCCAATGCATCTGGTTTGCTCGTCATTGCTGTCGGCAGAGCTACGCGGTTGCTCAGGTTTTTTCTTGGGAGTGACAAACGCTATACAGCACAGATTCAATTTGGTTCGCGTACGACGACAGATGATAGCGAAGGCGAAGTCATTTCTGAAGCTCCCTATGAGCATATTACGGAAGAGGCTATTTTACAGGGTCTAAAAGACTTCTGTGGTACAGTTTCTCAAATTCCACCTTCCTATTCGGCACTCCATGTCGACGGCAAACGTGCTTATGAACTGGCTCGCAAAGGCCATGAGGTACAGATGTTGCCACGTCAGGTTCGCATCGATCGCATCGATATGACGCAGTGCAATTTGCCAACGATAGAACTGGATATTGCTTGTTCTGGCGGCACTTACATCCGTTCAATCGCACGAGATTTGGGGATAAAACTTCATTCAGAAGCTCACTTGTCTGGACTTCGCCGTACCGAGGCATGCCATTTCTCTGTTCGTCAGGCACACACACTCGCTTTTTTAATACAACAGGAAAAAATTGAGCCGTATTTACTCCCAATGGATCAGGGCATGCATTACTTTAATCGGATCGATGCCAAACGTGCTGAAGTACATAAGCTCCTCAATGGATTGCCAACGAATTTTAATGTCGACAAGGATGGCATTTACGCCCTTTGGTATGAAGCACAGCTCGTAGCGATGTGCGAGCGCAAAGAGGGCAAAAATGACTTTCTCAGACTCATGTCTGCTCAGGAGTTTGACGAACAATTTGGGAGAAAGTCATGAAGCTCGGAGACTATAATCTCATTCAGAAAATTGCAGTGGGCGGTGTTGCCGAAATCTATCTCGCCAAAGTACGTACCGTCTCTAACACAGAAAAATATCTCATCTGTAAATGTCTCAAACAGAGTCTTACACAAGATAACGATTTCCTCAATTCAATCATCAACGAAGTTCAGTGCTGTCGTCGTCTCAATCATCCCAACATCATTCAGGTCTTTGATCTGTGCTCTTATGATGAGCATGCCTTTCTGACCATGGAATACATGGATGCTGGCGATATGTGCCAAATCCTGAGAAAAAATGCAGAAAAGCAGGAGACGGTCCCTTATGATATTGCCTGTTATGCCATTGGTCAGGCTGCCCTTGGGCTCCACTTTGCCCACGAATTGACCGATGCCAAAGGTAATCCGCTCAATCTGGTTCATCGGGATATCAGTCCGGAAAATATTCTCTTTAACAGTGCTGGTGATATTAAGATAGCTGACTTTGGTATTGCCAAAACCTCGAACATGCCAGACATCACTCCGGATGGCGAAATTAAGGGCAAATTTAATTACATGAGCCCGGAACAGGCATGGGGAGACAAGCTCGATCGGCGTTCAGATCTTTTTAGTCTGGCCATTGTTCTATATGAAATTACGCTCGGAGTAAGCTTTTATCCCGAGGATTCCATTGACAACACGATTCAGTGTGCCCGCGTTGGGATGTTCAAAAAACCGCACGAAATCCGACCGGATTACCCGGCTGAACTTGAAGAAGTCATTTTGATGGCGCTCGATTTGGATAAACAACTGCGCTACAAAACGGTTATTGATTTCAAACTGGCCCTTGACAATGTTGCTTCTTTAATGGATTGGCATGCAGACCGTCAACAGTGGCTCAATTATCTGAAAAAACATGTCGATTTCCCAGCAACAATCTTGCCTTGCGTGCATGTCGGCGATATCGAACGCGACGAAAACAGCATTCTAAAACCGTCCACGATTTACGATAATGACGAAGAAGATCTCGAGCGTACCAACCAAATTTCGGATAGCGAAATTGATGAGCTATTACGTGCGGCAGTGGAACGCTCTCAGAGCTCCGAAAACTTGCAGCATGCAGCCGTCGAGGAATCCATAAAAGCAGCTGCCATCGAATCGCGCCCCTGTATGCCGCCTGCGCTGCCTCCGCCTTTTGTACAGAAAGAAATCGACCACAATGCCGAAACGATCGAGATGCCGCCTGCCCGTCGCAGCAACCGGAAAATCTTTGTTTGCGCAGGCGTTTGCCTGGTTGTCATTGCAGTGGCATTGCTTGTATATTGGGTGTCGAATGATTCATAGTATGTAGTACTGCGGCTATCGGCTTGCGCCGATACGCCTTGTTTTGCCACAGCTATCTGCGATACGCTGTGGTTCGTATTGCGGGATGTGGCACACCCCCCTGATGTGTGTTGCTGTGTGTCGCTGTGGTTTGTGGTGGTAGATGTGGTTAAATGTAGCTTAGAGTAGTTTTGGGCGTATATCCTTTGGGATAGTCCCCTGTAGCCCACCCGCCAACCTGCACCCTACCCAAAATCAGTGAGGTTTTGACACACGACCCCCTTTCCGACATGTTTCGTCGTAAAAAAAGGCGTCCCAATGTGCCCGGCATGCACGACACAACAGCATTCTGACCCGCGTCCGGAATTCAAAATGCTGTATACCATCCCCAGGTTGGACGTGCATTATGTTGGGATAACCCTGATGTCAGACGAATCCTGATGTAAACATGCGGCATCTCATCCAAATGAGGAGGGACATCCTCCTATGATAATGATGCCAATGAGATCGACGTTGTTACATTTTTTTTTTAGTTTGTCTCATGAGTATGATGACAAATAAAAAGGCGGCGTATGCCGTAGGGCATAGCCGCCTTGCGCAAGCCGTATGCCGTAAGGCATAGGCGCGCTCCCAGGTATAGAAAATTAGAATTAATATTTCATGTTCCAATTGAGGGTGATGCCATCCGCATTTGTTCCAAGTTGACCATCAATTTTTGAATTGATGCTGAGATTTGAAGGAATTTCGTCGGAAATCTTGCCTATGAGAGACATGTCGAGCAGTATGCGGAGGAATGCTTTGTCATCGGCTTTTTTGCCCTCTGCAATGGCTTTGACATCCTGTTTTCCTGTGCCAACGATGAGCTGTGTATCGTTGAGATAGGCTTTAATTTTGATTGGCATTTTGACTATGGGCATCAGATCAATATCAGTGACTTCACCTTTGACGAATTTGAGGGCTTGGGCGAGTTCCGGGCTTCCTGCAGCGGCAAGACCGACGAGCATGGGAATGGTCGTGCCAACAGAGGTGCCTTCGAGACTGGCGACAGCGTCGAGCACGAGGTTTGCAGGATCCTTCATGTCAAAGTTTTCGAGAGAGAGATTGAGATTTGAGATACCATTGACAAATGCGGCAGCTTGCGGTTCGGCACTGAGATCGGCGAGTTGTTTAAAGCCATCCTGAATGTCTTTGACAGCGTCGCAAGTGTAATTCTTGGCGACCATCGCATCGTACACACCTTTGGTATAGGTGAGGAATTTGGTAATGTCGATGTTCAGCGAAAGACCTGCGAGTGATTTGTCGTTGATGAGAGCAGAGTGAGCAACAAAGAGCTCCTGGAGTTTCTTGAGCTCAGCTTTGTCAGCCAGGACGAGTGTGTTGTCGTTATAGAGCGGATTGCCGTCATTGTCGACGCGATAAGCGAAGTTAATGCGCGGGAAATTGCTTACGATACCGGCTATTTCAGTCTTGCAGTTGGCCTGAATGCTCGGATCGAGGCTCAAAAGGACCTGCGCAGCTTTGGTATTATCGATATATCCCAAGGCATAAACATCCGATCCGATATTGCCCAAAGCATCTTTGGTAAGTGCTTTGGCTGCCGGTTTAAGGGTAGCTGCTAAGGCATCGGGAGTGCTGGCATCATAGAGGGCGACCGTCAAAACACCGTTTGATTCGTTCATGGCAAGCGAGCCAGGAATGATTGATTTACCATTGGCGTCTTTGGGAATATCTGAGCCGAGGGAAGCGACCAAACTCTCGATGTTGTAAACGCGCCATGCAGCATCGCCGTTTTTGATTTCGGTCGGCTGAGGAAATTCGACGCCTGCACATTTACTTGCGAAGCCCATCATTTTGTCCAGTTCGGCGGTCAGTTTCTTATAATCGACGACACCACTTTGCTTGATGACAATCGTTTTATCGAGGTTATAGGCGATTTCGTCACTGTGGAATTTGGGATCCATACCGAGACGATCGGCCATCTTTTCAGGATCGAGTGCGAGTATTTCATCGCTGTATTTGAAGATGTCTTCGCATTTTGCTTTTTGAGCCTGAATTTCAGGATCATTGCTGTCCAGGGCCTTTTGGGAAGCTTCAAAGACCTTGCGGGAATAGGCTGTGACTTTGCCCATGAGTGGATTGTCGCTCAATAAACGCGTCGAAGCAACGACAAAGGCTGTGTCTTCGGGAACAAACGTGAGCAAACCGTTGACATCGGCTTTATCCCATTTCTGATCGGCTTGCTGCATTAAAGCAGCACTCTGGGCGGCTTCATCGCCGCCGGCTTTATTTTCACTTTTTTTGCAGGCACCCAAGCCAACGAGAGAGGCGACGGCAAGAACTATCACTGCTTTATTCATCAGTTTCATGGTAAAATTCCTTATATAGGTTAAGTAAAAACTCAAACAGATGAGTTTTTATTCCAATGACCTATTGATTATACCAGAAGTGACTATTAGAATGATAGTTTTTTTTATGCTCTGATTATGCTATTCGTTGTAACTGTTCAGTCCCATGTTGTAATCTAAAGGACTTAGGGTGAGTTAGCCCAGGCATCGGGCAGTAGGCAGAAGGCTGCAGTAATGATTCTCCGAGAATAGACATGGATTCCGACAATAGCCTAATCTCTGTGTTTGAGTTGCTCCTGTCTGAAGCCTGATGCCTGGGTATTGTAGTGACTTGGGAAAAAGCTCAGCCCCCGGCTGAGTCGTATCCTTTCATCATTGATAACAGCTCATTGTTAATTCATCACAATCCATCCGATTTTTTCGGGCTTTGTGTCATTCGATGCTTCGAGTGATGTGTCGTCATTTGTATTTGCTTTTGTGCTTTCGATGGCGACTAACCCAGGATAAATGATCCAGTTTTGATCATTGGCGGCAATGGCTTCGGATGTGGATTTATGGGTTTTGGTGAATTCCGCGATGTCTGCTTCACAACTTGGCATAGAAATAGCCGGATTCGGCCAGTATTCAATGCTTGAAAGTTTTTCTGCTCGGAAGTTAAGAGCAATCAGGCCGTCATTTCTTGTATATCGGATGGTGTTGAGAGCTTCGTCTCTCGAGGATTGAAAATCCAGCAGTTGCGGCTCAAGTGTTTTCAGGTTGGTGCCCAATTGATAATCCATCAGAGCTTTTCCTGCCTGAATACAGGTGTATTCGTAAGGTGCAGCTGCCTTCTCGGCTTTCTTTACAGCGTCAAAATAAAACCACCCGTATAGCGCTCCTCCAAATAAAGTGAGCGCCAAAATGGTTTTCCATTCTGCTTTAAAAAATGAATGCATTGTTATCTAATTCGTATATTAGCTAATTGCTAATTAGTCTTCATGCTTTACACAAATCCGGGCGATCCTGCGGCACACCCGGCTAAATTCTACGAATGATATGCCCCTCCGGGGCATGACGGTCTTATTTGGGAATTGTCATTCAACAGCTATCTTCTAACGGCTAACTGCTCATTGTCCTCAGATATTTTATTGCATGGGCAGCGACTTTGGCACCATCATAAACAGCTTTGGCAACCTGGAGCATACCACCGATACAATCGCCGCAGGCATAGAGTCCGTCGAGCGTCGTTTTGCCATTTTCGTCAGTTTTGATGCGGGCACCCTCAACTTCAGCACCGACTTTGTGGGCAAAGTCCGCACTGCCGGCCACACCAATGGCTACAAAAATACCCGCCACCGGGACTGTCGAATCATCTTCGAGTGTGACGGATTCAAGATTATCAGCTCCGTTCAGGGATATGATTTTGCGTTGATCCACTTTTAATTTGGGATTCTCGGGCAAGGCGAATTCGGCAGTTTTCCCCATCGTATAGATGGTTACAGAATTCGAAGTATTGACGAGCTCAAGTGCCTCATGAAGCGCATATTCCCCATGACCAATGACGGCGACATCTTTGCCGCGATAAAAGAAGGCATCGCATACGGCACAGTAACTCACCCCAACGCCTTCGAGCCGTTTGAGACCTTCAATTTTGGGAGCCACGCGAGCTGCACCTGTTGCCAAAATAATGACGTCACCCGGATATTGAGCAGTCTTTGTGACGACTGTCATTTTCTCAAGCCAGCTTAGGCCTACCACTTCATCGTGAACCAGTTTAACTCCGAGACGTCTGGCCTGTTCCAGTCCATGGTTGAACAAATCCGGGCCGGAGATGGGTTCTGAAAAACCATAATAATTCTCGATGGAGGACGTTTTGCCAAGAGCCCCCATGTCCCGATAGATGACCGTCACAGGAAATCCTGCACGAACTAAATAAATGGCCGCAGAAATTCCTGCAGGGCCTGCACCAACAATAACAGCATTGGGCATAACGGTAACCTCCGAATGAGCCGGGATCATTCCCTAAGCGATAACATACATTATGCAATTGGCAATTAGCAATGTGCAATGTGCAATGAGCAATTGAATGAAAATCATAATAATCGACACGCCAGGAAGGCGTTTCATTCGTAGAAAATAGCCGGGTGTGCCGAAGGCGCGCCTGGATGGGAACGGATGCACAATGCACAATGTGCAATGAGCAATTGAACGAAAATTATAATAATCGACACGCCTGGAAGGCGTTTCATTC